>DASQSC010000513.1:0-4545 GCA_035642555.1 Streptosporangiaceae bacterium
GGCACCCGTCCGGCCGCCCTCGTGCGAGAAGGGCTCCGCCCCCGGTATGACTGGCATGGGCCGCCCCCTCCCGTGACGCGCCTGCGCTGGTCCCGCCGCACCGGCACCAGCTCTCGTGCCTGCTGGCATCGTCGCACGCGAAGCGGCCCGACCGCATCCGGAGCCGGCTCGCGTCCGGAGCGGCCGGTCCGCGGGCACTCCCGCGTCAGCATGATCACGTGCGACGATGGGAGCGTGTTCTACTGGGTGGTCAAGGCGATCCTGGGCCCGTTCCTCGCGGTGGTGTTCCGGCCATGGTCGGACGGGACCCAGTACGTGCCGCGCGAGGGGCCGGCCATCATCGCCAGCAATCACCTGTCGTTCGCGGATCATTTCTTCGGGCCGCTGCCGCTCCCGCGTAAGGTCACCTATCTGGCCAAAGCCGAGTACTTCACCGGCCGCGGCCTGAAAGGGCTGATCAGCAAGGCGTTCTTCAGCGGGGTCGGGCAGATCCCGGTGGACCGGACCGGCGGCAAGGCGGGCGAACGGGCGCTGAAAACGGGGCTCCGGGTGCTGGCGGGCGGCCGGCTGCTCGGCATCTACCCGGAGGGCACCCGGACGCCGGACGGGCGGCTGTACCGCGGCAAGACCGGGGTCGCGCGGCTCGCCCTGGAGTCGGGCGCGCCGGTGGTGCCGTGCGCGATGGTCGGGACCTACGACCTCATGCCGTCCGGGAAGATCCTGCCGCGGCTGCGGTTCCGTCCTGGGGTGCGCTACGGTAGGCCGCTCGACTTCTCGCGCTACGCCGGGCTGGAGACCGATCACCTGGTCTTGCGGGCGGTGACAGACGAGATCATGTACACGCTGATGAACCTGTCCGGTCAGGAATACGTCGATGAGTACGCGCAGCAGGCGAAGGCCAGGCTGAAGGGCGAGCAGAAGGTCCCGGCCCTGACCGGGACCGCGGGGGAGTAGGGAAAGGCGCGCCGCGCGGCCGCCGCGGATTTCCGTATCTCATACCGAGACGAACGGTCAATTGCGAGTCAATAGGTATCGCAAGAGCCAGCCCGCGACTAAGGAGCGGTAAAGATGACTGACATTCCGGCGGAGACGCTGCCGCAGCCCCCGGGCGGGCCGGACAGCCCCGGCCGGGCTGGTGACGAGATCCTGCTCGCCTTTGCCGGGCCCGCGCCGCAGCGCCGGCTGACCGTGCTGGTGCGGGTATTCATGGCCATCCCGCACCTCATCGTGCTCTACGCGCTCAACATCGCGGCCGAGGTCGTGGCGTTCATCGGCTGGTTCGCCGCCCTGTTCACGGGCCGGCTGCCGGAAGGCCTGGCGGGCTTCCTGACCGGCTGGCTGCGCTGGCTGGCCCGGGTGTACGCATACCTGAGCCTGCTGACCGACCGGTACCCGCCGTTCGAGCTGGCCGACTCGGATTACCCGGTACGGGTTTCCACCGCGCCCGGGCGGCTGAACCGGCTCGCCGTCTTCTTCCGGCTGATCCTGGTGATTCCCGCCGGGCTGCTGCTGGCCCTGGCCGGGTACGGGCTCACGCTCGCGATGATCGTCATCTGGCTGATCGTGCTGATCGCCGGGACCATGCCAGCGTCGCTGCACGCGGCGGTCGCCGCCGTCCTGCGCTTCTATGTGCGCTGCTACGGCTACCTCTACCTGCTCACCGGCACCTACCCGGGCGGGCTGTTCGGCGACCAGCCGCAGGCCGCCCCGGCCGAGCCGGGCCATGCCGAGCCGTCTGCGCCGGCCGGGTCCGCCGAGCCGGTCACGCAGGCTGAGCCGGTCACGCAGGCTGAGCCGGCCGCGCAGGCTGAGCCCGCCGCGCAGGCTGAGCCCGCCACGCCGCCATCACCGTCGGCCGAGCCCGCCGGCGGGCTGGCGGCCACGGCAGGCCCGGCCCCCTGGCGGCTGGTGCTGACCACCCCGTCCAAGCGGCTGGTCGGCCTGTTCCTCGGGCTCGGGGTGCTGGTCATCGCCGGTGCCATTACCGGCGGCATCCTGGGCGCTTCTTCCAGCGTGTCGCCGGGCACCGCGCGAGCCGAGATCCAGTCGGCGCATAACAAGCTGTCCGCCGCCCTTGGCACCTACCAGCGCAAGGTCGCCGGCTGCCAGCAGAACGTCAGTTGCGTAGACCGGCAGACCAAGGCGGCGGCGCAGGCGTTCGGCGCGTTCGGCCAGCAGCTCAAGGACGACGGCATGCCATCCGGCGCCGCCGCTTCCGTCCGGGACCAGCTCGTGCAGGACGCTCAGCGGGTCCAGGCGGACCTGGGCCAGCTCAGCAAGGCCACCAGCCCGGTCACCTACCAGCGGATCCTCGCCCAGACCGGCCTGGGGGCGACGGTTAGCCGCTTCGACGCCGACTACAGGCGCCTCGGCCAGGCGATCAGCATCAGCTGACCCAGGGAGGCCGCCGCCGCGGCTGGCAGCTCACGCCCGATCGCGGGCCCAGCCGCGCGCGCGGGCGACGGCACGGCGCCAGCGGGCGTAGCCCTCGTCGTCGCGCTGGCCCGGCTCGAAGCGCCGGCCCAGCCGCCTGGCGGCGGCCAGCTCGTCGGCGGAGGACCAGACCCCGGTCGCCAGGCCGGCCAGGAACGCCGCGCCCAGCGCGGTCGTCTCGGCCACGCCGGCCCGCTCGACCGGCACCTGCAACTGGTCCGCCTGCAACTGCATGAGCAGGTCGTTGGCGCTGGCCCCGCCGTCGGCGCGGAGCGTGCAGGAATCCCGCCAGGCGCCGGTCACCATCACGTCGAACACGTCTCGCACCTCGAACGCGATCGCCTCCAGGGTGGCCCGTGCCAGGTGGGCACGGGTGGTGCCGCGGGTGATGCCGAACATTGCGCCGCGGGCGTCCGGGTCCCATTCCGGCGCCCCCAGCCCGGTGAGGGCGGGCACGAACACCACCCCGCCGGAGCCGGGCACGGTCCGCGCCAGCGCCTCGCTCTGAGCCGCGTTGTCCAGCAGCCCGAGGCCGTCCCGCAGCCACTGCACCGCCGCGCCGGTCACGAACACCGACCCCTCCAGCGCGTAAGTCAGCTTTCCGCCCGCATCCATCCAGGCGACCGTGGTCAGCAGCCCGGCAGGCGACCGCTGCGCGGTGTTACCCGCGTTAGCGAGGACGAACGAGCCCGTGCCGTACGTGCACTTGGCGTCGCCGGGGGTGAAGCAGGCCTGCCCGAACAGCGCTGCCTGCTGGTCGCCGGCGATCCCCGCGATGGGCAGTTCCAGCCCGCCGAACACGGCCGGGTCGGTGCGGTCGGCCACCCCGGTCGACGGGATCACCTCGGGCAGCGCCCGGCCCGGCACCCGTAGCAGCTCGCACAGCTCGCCCGACCACTGGCCGGTGCGCAGGTCGAACAGCAGCGTGCGGGAGGCGTTGGAGGCGTCGGTCACGTGCCGCCGCCCGCCGGTGAGCCGGGCGATCAGGTAGGAATCGACGGTGCCGGCCGCCAGCGACCCGTCGGCCAGCCCGTCCCAGGTCGCGGGCTCGTGCTCGGCCAGCCAGCCGAGCTTGGTGGCGGTGAAGTAGGGGTCGATCCGCAGCCCGGTCAGTTCGCTGATCCGGTCCTCGTGTCCGGCCTCCCGCAGCCGGTCGCAGAGCCGCGCGGTGCGCCGGTCCTGCCAGACGATCGCCCGCCGGGGCGCGGCCAGCGTGCGCCGGTCCCAGATCACCGCGGTCTCCCGCTGGTTGGTGATGCCCAGGCAGGTCACCGCGGCCGCCCCGGCGCCGGCCTCGCCCGCGGCGGCCAGCGCGGAACGGCAGGCCGCCAGGGTCGCCTGCCAGATGTCCTCTGGCAGGTGCTCCACCCAGCCCGGATGCGGGTAGTGCTGGGGAAACTCCTCATACCCGCGGGCGGCCACGGCCCCGTCCGGGGTGACGACCAGGGCCGTCACCCCTGTTGTTCCGGCATCAATCGCGAGGACACTCATGGCGACTAGTGTTGCCCCTATGCGAGTCGGAGTGCTGACCGGAGGCGGCGACTGCCCGGGCCTGAACGCGGTGATCCGGGCGCTGGTGCGGCGCGGCATCCAGGAGTACGGATACGAGTTCACCGGGTTCCGGGACGGGTGGCGGGGGCCGCTGGAGGGCGACACCGTGCCGCTCGACGTACAGGCGGTGCGGGGCATCCTGCCGCGCGGCGGGACGATCCTGGGCTCGTCGCGGACCAACCCGCTGGCCGCGTCGGCGGCCGACGGCGGCCGGTCCGGGCTGGAGCGGATCAAGGACAACCTGGCCGGGCTCGGCGTGGACGCGCTGGTCGCGATCGGCGGCGAGGACACCCTGGGGGCCGCAGCCGCCTTGTCCGGCGACGGGGTGCCGGTGGTGGGAGTGCCCAAGACCATCGACAACGACCTGGGGGCCACCGACTACACGTTCGGGTTCGACACCGCGGTGAACATCGCGATGGAGGCGATCGACCGGCTCCACACCACCGCCGAGAGCCACCACCGGGCGCTGATCGTCGAGGTGATGGGCAGGCACGCGGGCTGGATCGCGCTGCACGCCGGGATGGCCGGCGGCGCGAACGTCATCCTGATCCCGGAGAAGCC
>DASQSC010000514.1:0-3841 GCA_035642555.1 Streptosporangiaceae bacterium
GCGGCCGAGATCGTCGACGTTGTCCGCTTCCGCGCGGACAATGACGTCGTACGGGCCGGTCACGTCCTCGGCCTGGGTGACCCCGGTGATCCCTGCGATGCGAACGGCGACGTCGGCCGCCTTCCCGACCTCTGTCTGAACTAGGATGTACGCCTGCACCATTGCGGTCCTCCCGGGAGCGGCGCCAGGATCTGCGAATTCGCAACGTTACTCTAAAGAGCGGAAGCTGCCGATGGGTGCCATGCTCCGAGGAGGGACAGATAAGCGGCCGCGGAGAACTGACCACGATCGCTGACCTGGGTGAGTTCGGGCTCATCGCGGCGATCACGGCCCGGTTTCCGCAAGGCCCGGCCGCGCTGGTCGGACCGGGAGATGACGCCGCGGTGGTGGCGGCTCCTGACCGCCGGCTGGTGGCCACCACCGACCTGCTGGTGGAGGGCCGTCATTTCCGCCGGGACTGGTCCGGGCCGGCCGATATCGGCGTCAAGGCAGCCGCGCGGAATCTCGCCGACGTCGCGGCCATGGGAGCGGTTCCGGTGGCGTTGCTGGTCGGCCTGGCGGCACCGGGTGATTTGCCGGCTGCCTGGGTGACCGAACTGGCCTCGGGCATCGCCCAGGAGTGCGCGGGCACCGGGGCGATCGTGGCCGGCGGCGACGTGTCAAGCGCGGAGACCATCATGATTGCGGTGACCGCCCTGGGTGACCTGGCGGGGCGGGATCCGGTCACCAGGTCCGGGGCGAGGCCGGGCGACGTGCTCGCGGTGGCGGGCGTGCTCGGCCACTCGGCCGCCGGCCAGGCCCTGCTGGCCGCAGGACTGGCACCGGACCAGGCCCCGCAGACGGACCGGGTCCCGGCGGACCAGGTCCCGCAGACGGGCCAGGTCCCGCAGACGGATCCGGGCCGGCGGGCCGAGCCGGCCCCGCACGCGGCCGCGGAACGGCGGGCGGACCTGGCCGCGCTGGTGGCCGCCTACCGGCGGCCACGGCCTCGCTACCGGGCCGGGCCGGAGGCGGCTGTGCTCGGAGCGACCTCGCTGATCGACGTCAGCGACGGGCTCGTGGCCGACACCGGTCACCTGGCCAGGGCCAGCGGGGTGCTCATCGACCTGGACACCGCCCTGCTCACCGGGCCAGGCGGGCCGGGCGGCGCGGCTGCCCTGCGAACGGCCGCGGCGGTGCTCACCGAAGCCGTGGCGTCCCCGGACGGCACCGACCTGCTGGGCTGGGTGCTCACCGGGGGTGAGGATCACGCGCTCGCCGCCACCTTCCCGCCCGCGACCGTGCTCCCGCCGCACTGGGTCGTGGCCGGCCGGGTCGGCGACGGCGAAGGGGTCCGCGTGGACGGCCGGCCGTCGGCAGGGAATGGCGGCTGGGATCACTTCCGCTGAGAAGCAGCTATCTCAGGCAGGGGCCAATGCATTACATTTAGCTACTTAGCTCCCCGTCCGCTCATCGCCAAGGCTTGGCAGCCCCCATATGCCGCGACATCGCAGGAGGCCGGAGCCCCGGCACGGAGCCAGGCCCGGCGGACCGCGGTCACGGACCGTATCCGCGTCAGAACATGCACCGGACCGCGATCGGCCAGCGCCGGCCCCGAAGCGGCCGGCGCAGCCAGCCCGGGAGCGACCGGCGCCCTCTGCCCGGGAGCGGCCGCCGTCGCCGGAGCCGCCGGGCCACCCCATAGTCCAGCTGCGATCCGGGCTGGTGCCCCCTGCCCGGTCGCTGGCCGACACGCTGGTGCTGCCGGCCGGGCCGGAACCGGGCGGCGGGCATGGGCGGGTCCGGTCGGCGGTGCGCCGGGTGATGGTGACGCCAACCTTCGCGGCCGGCCTGGGAGTGGTGATCGCCGCCGCGCTCGCCGCCCCGGCGGCCACGGACCTGCACTACAACGCCGTCCCCGACCGCGGGCGGCCCTGCCCGGCGGCCGGGTGTCGGGGCGTCACTGGCGGTGAACGCAACGGGCTGGCCACCGCAGAGCCGGGGGTCAAGCTGCCTCCGCCGGCGCCGCAGCACCTCGGTGGCAGGCATTCCGGCCCTGCTGCCGCCGGCGGCCTGCCGCCGGGGGTGGATGTCAGGTACGAGACCGTGCGCGGCGAGATGTCCGGGCAATGGGTGGGCGAGATCGACGTCACGACGTCGTCAGCGCATCCGCTGCCGGCGTGGTCGCTGACGTTCAGCTACCGGTCGGACCAGATCCTCCGGGTCTGGCGCGATGGCTGGCTACCGCACGGCCGCCATTCGGCGACGGTCTCGGCGGCTGAGCGCGCCGGAGCGCAGCCGGAGGGGCGGCCGCCGGGGACACCGGACTCGGCCATCATGATCGTGATGTCGGGCTCGCCCGGTCCGCCCGACACCTGCACGATCAACGGCCGGCCCTGCCGTCTGGGCTGACCGTCTCCCGCCTCCTAGCCTGGGGTCATGCCAGCGACCGTGCCCGAGCCTGGCGACATGCAAGGAGGCATGCCAGCGGCTGGCATGCCAGCGAACGAGCCGCCGGTTCCGCCGTGCGTGCTGGCGGTGGCCGGCTCGGACTCGTCCGGCGGTGCCGGCCTCCAGGCCGACCTTAAGACCATGCTCGCGCTGGGCGTGCACGGCCTGACCGTCGTCTGCGCCGTCACGGCACAGAACTCCCGCGGCGTCACGGCTTCCTGGGACCTGCCCCCGGCCGCGGTGACCGCCCAGTTCCATGCGCTCACCAGCGACATCGAGGTGCAGGCGGTGAAAACCGGGATGCTCGCCACCGCGGCGAACGTGGCAGCGGTGGCCACCGCGCTGACCCAGCTGCGGGCTGCCGGGCCGGTGCCGGTGGTGGTGGACCCGGTGGCGGTTTCCTCACACGGGGACCCGCTGCTGGCCGAGGGGGCGCTGGGGGTGCTGCGGCAGCGGCTGCTCCCGCTGGCGACGGTCGTCACGCCGAACCTGGACGAGGCCCGCCTGCTGACCGGCACCCGGCCGGCCGACGAGGCCGGAATGGCAAGGGCAGCCGGCGAGATCCGGGAGCTGGGCCCGCGCTGGGTGCTGGTGAAGGGCGGGCACCTGCCGGGCGAGCCCGTCGACGTGCTGTCGGACGGCGAGCGGGTGTGGCGCTTTCCTGGACCGCGGCTGGCGAGCCCGCACACCCACGGCACCGGGTGCACGCTGGCGTCGGCGATCGCGTCCCGGCTGGCGCTCGGCGACGACGTGCCGGCGGCGGTCCGGGCGGCCAAGGAGTTCACGGCCGCGGCCATCCGGTCCGGGTTCCCGCTCGGAACGGGCACCGGCCCGGTCGGCCACCGGCTCCGGAGCTGAGCACCAACGCGAGCGGCCGGGAAGGGGGATGGGGAGGCGGCCGGGGGATCGCAAGGCGGAGGAGAAGCGCGTTGGGGGCTACGCCCGAGCACGGGGGCCCCCGCGGAACCGCGCAGCGTTTGCGTGGGGTGGGGCGTCGGCAACGCCGCGAGTCGCCCTCCGGGCGCCGCGAGCCTAGCGGGTGACCTTGCCTGCCTTGATGCAGGAGGTGCAGACGCGGAGGCGCTTCCGGGTGCCGCCCACGGTGGCCCGCACTACCTGGATGTTCGGGTTCCAGCGGCGGGGGGTGCGGCGGTGCGAGTGGGAGATCCTGTTGCCGAAACCCGGCCCCTTGCCGCAGATATCGCAGACCGAAGCCACGGGCTCGCTCCCTCAGTGTGATGGCTGTCGATGACGCAGAAACCGCCCGGCGCGAGCCGGGCAACCGTCGAAGGATATCCGACTGGCAGCCGCTGCGCGAACCCTATCCTGGAGCATCATGGCGAGCCTGGATGAACCGCTGCGGGTGAGCGTCGGCGACAAGGCGGCCAGGAAACTGGACACCGCCTTCGGC
>DASQSC010000515.1:0-5024 GCA_035642555.1 Streptosporangiaceae bacterium
TTCGCCCAGGAAGAAGTCGCAGGTGTCGATGATCTCCTGGACCTCCCCCAGCGCCTCGGGGTACGGCTTGCCGAGCTCCCGGGTCACCAGCCGGGCCAGCGCCGCCTTGTTGGCCTCGACGATGCGGCCGATGGCGGCGACTGCCCGGCCGCGCACCGGCGCCGGCACCCGTGACCACGACTGCTGCGCCCGCTTCGCGGCCGCGCAGGCGGCGGCGAAGGTTGCCGCGTCCCCCAGCCTGACCTCAGCGACCACGTCAGTCAGCCGGGACGGGTTGAGCGAGCGGAAGGTGCCGCCGGGTGAGCCCTCGGCCGGGCGGCCGCCGACGATGGAACCGATGCTGCTAACCATGCTCGCCCTCTCCTCGCTGGTGCCTGTCACTGCCGCTGCTCACGCACTGGCGGCGGTTGCGGCGGCCATGGCCGCCAGCCGCCGGTCCAGTGCCTTGAGCCCCACGGTCAGGTCCTCTTCGCCGATCGTCAGCGCCGGCCGGAACCGGATGGACCGCGGCCCGGCCGGCAGCAGCAGCACGTTCTCGTCTTCCCGCAGCGTAGCCAGGAGCGTGTCGCGCTCCGGCTGGCCCGGCAGGTCCAGCGCGCACATCAGGCCCCGGCCCCGGACGTTCGAGACCAGGCCGGGGTGGCGGCTGCCCAGCGCCTGCAGCTCAGCCAGCAGCCAGGACCCGACGGAAGCGGCCCGGTCACAGAGCCGGTCCCGCTCGATGACCTCCAGCAGCCGGCGGCTGCGGACCATGTCGGCGAGGCCGCCGCCCCAGGTGGAGTTGATGCGCCCGCTCACGGTGAACACGTTCTGCGGCATCTCGTCCACCCGGCGGCCCGCCATGATCCCGCCGAGCTGCACCTTCTTGCCGAAGGCGACGACGTCCGGGGCCAGGCCGAGCTGCTGGTAGGCCCAGGCGGTGCCGGTAAGCCCGACCCCTGTCTGCACCTCGTCGAGCACGAACAGCGCCTCGTTGTCCAGGCACAGCTGCTGCATGGCCTGCAGGAACTCGGCGCGCATGTGGTTGTCCCCGCCCTCGCCCTGGATCGGCTCGGCGATGAAGCAGGCGATGTCGTGCGGGTGCTCGCGGAAGGCCGCCTCCGCCTGGCCGAGCGCGCGCTGCTCGGCGGCCGTCACCTCGCCCAGGTGCTCGGCGAGCGGGAAGGTGATGGCCGGCACCTCGATGCGGGGCCAGCCGAAGACGGGGAAGCGCTCGGTCTTCACCGGGTCGGTGTTGGTGAGCGACAGGGTGTAGCCGCTGCGGCCGTGGAAGGCCTGGGTCAGGTGCATCACCTTCGTGCCCAGCCCGGGCGAGCGGCCGTGTGCCTCGTTCCGCCGGCTCTTCCAGTCGAACGCGCACTTCAGCGCGTTCTCGACGGCGAGGGCGCCGCCCTCGATGAAGAACAGGTGCGGCAGCGCCGGGTCACCGAGCACCCGGGCGAAGGTGTCGGTGAAGTCCGCGTAGTGCTCGGTGTAGATGTCGGGGTTGGTGGGCTTGTTCGCGGCGGCCTCGGCAAGCGTCCGCATGAACTCCGGATCTTCGGTGACGTCGGGCGGGTTGATGCCGAGCGGGGAGGACGCGAAGAACGAGTACAGGTCCAGGTAGCGCTGGCCGGTGCGGGCGTCGGTCAGCCGGCAGCCGCTGCTGCGGCGCAGGTCCAGGATGAGATGAAAGCCATCGGTGAGCACGTGCCGGGCCAGCCGCGCCCGGACCTGCTCCGGCCCTGCCGGCGCTGCGTTCCCGCTGGTCCCCGATCCCATGACCGCTCCCCCCGTGCTGCCAGACCACATCGGTGTTCCGCCCCTGCCAGCCTCGTGCCCCATCGCCACTCCGCCCACGCTAGCCAGTAACAAATTCTGCCATCTGAGGCTAGAGCGCAGAATCTCCTACTTCAAACCCTGTGATGGACAGATCTTCCTGCCCCGTCCCGGACTCTCCCGGATTCTCCCGGATTCTCCCGGACTCTCCCGGGCTCGCCGCCGCCGGCGGGGCAGTGGCGGATCCGCGCTGGCAGGCCGGATAACGTGCTGGCATGTCCTCGGCGTGGCCCGCGCTCGGGTACGGGCAGTGGCAGGAGACCTGTGACACGCTGCACGCGCACACCCAGGTGCTCGGCAAGCTGGCGGCCCGGATCGCCCCGGCTGAGCCGCAGCTTCAGCACACGGCGCTGCGGCTGACCGCGCGGGGGTGGGAGACGCCGCCGCTGCCGGCGCCCGACGGCTCCGGCGCGCTGGCCATCGCCCTCGACCTGCGGGCGCATGCCGCGGTGGCCGACCACAGCGACGGGCGCTCGGAGCGGATCCCGCTCACTCCCGACCGGCCGGTCGCGGACGTGACCAGGGATGTGCTGGCGGCGGTGAGCCGGCTGGCCGGGCCGGTGACGATCGACCCGGCGCCCGCCGAGGTTCCCTGGACGGTGCCGCTGGACCAGGACTTCGAGCACGCCCGCTACGACCCGGGCCCGGCCGGCCGGTACTTCGCGATGGCGACCCGGGCGGCGCAGGTGCTGGCGGCGTTCCGGGCCCCGTACCGCGGCCGGTCCACTCAGGTCAACGCCTGGTGGGGATCGTTCGACCTGGCGGTGAACCTGTTCTCCGGCGTGCCCGCCGATCCTCCGGCCGACGATTTCATCTCCCGCAACGCCATGGACGCGCAGGAGGTCGCGGTGGGCTGGTGGCCCGGCGACGCCCGCTACGGCAAGGCGGCCTTCTACGCCTACGCGCACCCGGCGCCGCCGGGGTTCGACAGCCTGCCGCTGTCGCCGTCCGCCGCCCGGTGGGAAGCCGGGCTGGGTGAATACGTCCTGGACTGGGACGACGTGGTGGCGAGCGCCGATCCGCATGCCGCCGCGCTGGAGTTCGCCCGGGCCGCCTTCCAGCATGCGTGCGTGGCCTGCGGCTGGGACATGGGACTGGCGGCGAGCGCGCGGGGGACGCCGCCGCCGGTCAGGTAGCGGCCGGGCGGCTCAGCTGGCGGGGCCGGACTCGCGGCCCGGTTCCCGCGGTCCGCGCACGCTGATCACCACCAGCGCGGCGGCGATCACCAGGCAGGCGCAGATCGCGCCGCCGCGGTCGGGCGCCGGCCGGGCCGGCCACACCCAGGGCGTGACCGAGCGGTGGGCCAGCGCCCCCTCGGTGATGAGCAGGTAGGCCATCGGGCCGGTCCAGCCGAACGCGCCGCCGAGGACGGCCGCGGCCAGCAGGCCGATGCCGGTCATGCCGCCGAGGTTGCGGAGCAGGGCGAGGCTCCCGCCCGGCAGCCCGCCCGCCGCGGCCCCGGCGGCCAGCGCGCCGAACGCGGAGGCGGTGAGCCCGATGGCCGCGCCCAGCCGCAGCCAGGGCAGCCACCGGCCGGCGGCCCGTTCCGTTTCCCCGAACGGCCCGTAGGTGGTGACCGCGATCACCGCCGCGGCCCCGGTCTGGATCGTCAGCGGGATGAACTGCCGGGCGGCGGCGCCGCCGGCGATGTTCCAGTGCCAGTGCAGCGCGGCCCACAGGAGCGCGCCGAGCCCAGACAGCAGCGCCAGCGCCATCGGCACCCGGCGGCTGACCACATACAGCCTCGCCAGCCGGCACCCGGCCGCCGCCCGGCCGCGCCGGGTCCCTGCCGGCAAGGGGACGCTGCCCGGCGCCGGCCGCTGCAGGCCCGCCGTGGTCATGGCAGGTCCGTGAGGGTGAGCCGGCCGGCCCGCAGCGCGGCGAGATGCGCTGCGAGCCAGGCGTGCCGGGTCGCGGCCGGCGCGGCGGCGAGCCGCCGGGCCGCCGCGTAGACCGGCCCGGTCGCCGATCCCGGCCCAGTCCCCGTTCCCCCCGTCACCGGTCCTGGTCCGTTCTTCGTGGTGGCCATCAGTGGTGGCTGTGCGGCGAACGGTATCCCGGCACCTCGCAGCAGCGCTGCCTGCACTGCCTGCTGCACCGGGCTGCCCGAGCCGTTGCCCGCGCCCGCGAAGGCGCCAGCGAACAGCAGCCGCATCTGGTCGGCGAACTGTTTCGCGGACACGGACCCGTTGCAAAAGCCGCACGGTCCCGGCATGTCGAGCGACCCGAGCTGCATGCGGAGCAGCGGCGGGTGGCCGCCGAGCGTGATCGCCTGCGGGGGCCCGCTGCCGCCGCTCGGGTATGCCGCGGCGACCTGGGCGGCGCGCACCGGCGTGCCGGGCAGGCCGGCCACCTCCGTGAGCACGGGGGCCAGCGCGGCGGTCACGTCCGGCAGCCACCGGCGGTAGGCCGGGTTCAGGCACACCGGGATCCCGGCGGCGCGGCCGCAGGCGGGAGTGTAGGCAATCGGGGCTTCGTTCGCGGCGCCGTGCAGAGCGGAGATGACCACGCCGCGGTCCGTTTCCTGGCCGGTGCTGGCCAGCCGGACGGCGGTCCCCGCCAGCGCCACGCCGGCCAGCGTGACGACCACGGCGGCGCGGCGCAGCCCCCGGCCGCCGGCCCGGGCGGGCAGGCCGGTCAGGCCCAGTGCCGCGGCGGCGATCCCGGCCAGGAACATGATCCGGGCGATCGGCAGGTCCGGCAGCCAGTGGTAGAAGATCCCGGAGTCGGCCGCGGGGTTGCCGTCGAAGTTGCCGTTGGAGTTGGTCGGCAGGATCAGCGCCCACCCGGCGGGAGACCTGAATCCGGTCTGTGATGACAGCGCCATGGCCAGGAAGCCGGCGAACGCTGCCAGCGGCGCGGCGAACCGGCTCGGCCAGTAGGTCCCGACGGCGAACCCGGCCGCGCTGAACGCGGTCACGGCCACGGCGCCGGCGGCGACCCACCACCACGGCGGCGTGCCGCCGACACCCTGGCCGGCGTACATCGCGAACATCGCGCCCACGAAGGCCAGGTAGGCAGCGACCGCCCAGATCGCGGTCGCGCCCCAGGTGGCCAGCTGGGCAGCCCAGCGCGGCCGGGCGGTCGCGGTCACCAGGTCAGCCAGGCCGCGGCGGCCGTCCCGCGATCCCATCCAGGCGGCCGCGCCGGCCACGAACGGCCCGAAGTCGATGATCGTGTGCCCCTGGCCCAGGTTCCAGAACGTG
>DASQSC010000516.1:0-4137 GCA_035642555.1 Streptosporangiaceae bacterium
GCCGGGCGCCGGAATCAGCGAGGCACCCGTGATCAGGCGGTGCCCCCGGTCGCGGAAGAACTCGATGAACGTGGAGATCGCCTGGCTGGTATTCACGGGTCTGCGCCTTTCGGTAATGGTGACCGGAAAGGCCGCTCGCCCCAGCGGCGTCACCGAGCCGGCAAAACGCCGGCCGACGGCTACCGAAGCATGCACCGGCGACCTGTCCGGTCGCCGGTGCGAGAGAAGAAAAGAACGAAGGTCAGGCAGCGGCGTCCGGCGAGCTAATAGCTCGCGCGGCTGCTGCGTCCATGACGGTGACCTTCACGATCACCATGATAGCCGTCGGCGCCGGCGCGGCCCACCGCATTAACCGCGCATTGCTCCCTGTCGTGCGGTCTCTGGTCCCTTACGAGGGAGGGTCCGTACTGGCATGGCCGGCCGGTTACGCCGGGCCCGGCGCGCGGCGCGCCGCCTGGCCTCCTCGTCGGCCAGCAGATCATCGTCGTCGGTCTCGATGAACAGCTTCACAAACATCGGGTGCATGGTGCCCTCCCCGGGCAACGGCAGTCCCCGGCGGCCGCGTGGCCGTCATGTGTGGTCAGACTGCGGATCTGCCCGCCACTCATCGGTCCCGGGCGCGGTCGGTCAGGCCGGGCGCCAGCGGCGGTGGGCGGTGGCCGGGGCACCCGACCGGATCAGCTCCAGCCGGGGGCGGGGCCCGTCGGTGCGACCGGCCTGCGGCCGGCGGCTGCCGGCCGCGAACGGGTCCGGCCACCGGGCAGCCGGGCCCTGGTAGCCCTGCTCGGCCGCGGCGTGCAGGGTCCACTGCGGGTCGTACAGGTGGGCCCGGCCCAGCGCGCAGAAGTCGGCCCGGCCCGCCAGGATGATCGAGTTGACGTCGTCCCAGGACGAGATCGCCCCGACCGCGATCACCGCGGCGCCGTACTTGGTGCCGATCTCGTTCCGGATCCGGTCGGCGTAAGGGGTCTGGTAGCTGCGCCCGAACGCCGGCCGCTCATCGCTGACCACCTGCCCGGTGGACACGTCGATGCCGTCGGCGCCGTGCTCGGCGAAGGCGCGGGCGATCTCCACCGCCTCGCCGGAGTCCACCCCGCCGTCGTGCCAGTCGGTGGCCGAGATCCGCACCGTCAGCGGCCGCCCGGCCGGCCAGGCCGCGCGGACCGCGTCGAACACCTCCAGCGGGTAGCGCAGCCGCCCAGCCAGCGACCCCCCGTACCGGTCGGTGCGCTGGTTGGCGAGCGGGGACAGGAACGACGACAGCAGGTAGCCGTGCGCGCAGTGCAGTTCCAGCAGGTCGAACCCGGCCCGCCCGGCCGCCGCCGCCGCGGCCGCGAACTGCCCGGTGATCGCCGCCAGCTCGGCGGCCGTCAGCTCCCGCGGCAGCTGGCTGGCGGGGGAGTAGCGGAGCGGGGACGGCCCGCACACCTCCCAGTTCCCCGCGGGCAGCGGCTCGTCCATGCCCTCCCACATCAGCCGGGTGGAGCCCTTCCGGCCCGAATGGCCGAGCTGGGCGCCGATCCTGGCCCCGGCGTGCTCGTGCGCGAACGACACGATCCGCCGCCAGGCCGCCTCCTGCTGCGGGGTGTAGAGGCCCGCGCAGCCGGGGCTGATCCGGCCCTGCTCGGATACGCACACCATCTCGGTCATGACCAGGCCGGCCCCGCCCAGGGCCTTGCTGCCCAGGTGCACCAGGTGGAAGTCGCCGGGCAGGCCGTCGCGGGCCCGGTACATGTCCATCGGCGAGACGATGATCCGGTTGGGCAGCCACAGCCGCCCGATCCGGCCCGGCTGGAACATCGGCGGGCACCGGCCAGCTTCTTCCGCCGGGGAGCTGCCTGGCACCTGACCGTTCCGAAGCGAAGTGACGCCCGCGCCCGGCGGCGGGTCCTGCCCGCCCGCGAACCAGTCGTCCATCCCGGCGACGAATTCCGGGTCACGCAGCCGCAGGTTGTCGTAGGTCACCCGGCGGCTGCGGGTGATGATGTTGAACGCGAACTGGGCCGGGTCCTGGCCGGTGTACTGGCCGATGTTCTCGAACCATTCCAGGCTGGCCTGCGCCGCGCGCTGGGTGGAGGCGACCACCGGCTGCCGTTCCGCCTCGTAGGCGGCCAGCGCGCCGGCCACGCCGGGCTGCTCGCGCAGGCAGGCCGCGAGCGCCAGCGCGTCCTCCATGGCCAGCTTGGTGCCCGAGCCGATGGAGAAGTGCGCGGTGTGCGCGGCGTCGCCGAGCAGCGCGATGTTCCGGTGCCGCCAGGCCTGGCAGCGGATGGTGGTGAAGCTGATCCACTGCGAGTTGTTTCCGGTCAGGCTGTGCCCCCCGAGCACGTCCGGGCACAGCTCGCTGATCATCGCGATCGATTCCTCGTCGCTGCGGCCGGGCGGCAGGTCCCCCGCCCGGCCGGCGGCGGCAGCGAATCCGGCCCGTTCCCACACGTCGTCGCGGGCTTCCAGGATGAACGTGCTCGCGTCGCGGCGGTACGGGTAGCCGTGGACCTGCATGACCCCCCACGGCGTGTCGAGCACGTAGAACTTGAACGCGTCGAAGACCAGGTCCGTGCCGAGCCAGATGTACTTGCACCGGCGGGTCTCCCGGCTGGGCCGGAAGGCGCCGGCCAGCGCGGCGCGGGTGACGGAGTTGGCCCCGTCGGCGGCGACCACCAGGTCGTGATCGGCCGCCAGCTCGGCGGCGGGCGGCGCCTCGGCCCGGTACCGGACCCGCACGCCCAGCTCCGCGCATCGTTCCTGCAGGATCTCCAGCAGCCGGTGACGGCTCATCGCCGCGAACCCGTGCCCGCCGGAGGTGGTGACCGTGCCCCGGTAATGCACGTCGATGTCGTCCCAGCGGGCGAACTCCCGTTCCATCGCGCGGAACACCCGCAGGTCGGCGTGCTCGATCCCGCCCAGCGTCTCGTCCGAGAGCACCACCCCGAAGCCGAACGTGTCGCCGGGCGCGTTCCGCTCCCACACGGTGATCTCGTGCCGCGGGTCGAGCTGCCGGGCCAGCGCGGCGAAATACAGCCCGCCGGGGCCGCCGCCGAGTACCGCGATCCGCATCTGGCCGTGCCTCCCGGAGCCAGAATATGCCGCGTTCGCAACGACCGTCAACGAGACGATATAGAACGGTTTGGCCCGGGCTAGCTGCCGCGGCACGGCTGCCCGTGGTACCCCAGGACCGTGACCATCGATCGCGTTAACCCGGCGGAGCTTGGCGAGCCCGCCGGATTCAGTCACGTGGTGACCGCCGGCCCGGGCCGGCTCGCGTTCCTCGCTGGCCAGACCGCGCTCGACGAGCAGGGGCGGATCACCGGCGCCGGCGTGGCGGAGCAGTTCGAGCGGGCGCTGGCCCGGCTGCTGGCCGCGCTGCGCGCGGCCGGCGGGGAGCCGGGCGGGCTGGTGAGCCTCACCGTGTACGCGGTGGACCTGGCCGACTACCGGGCGCACGGCCGCGAGATCGGGGAGGTGTGGCGGCGGCTGGCCGGCCGGGAGTACCCCGCCATGGCCGCGGTCGGGGTGCACCGGCTGTGGGACCCGGCGGCGCTGGTGGAGCTGCAGGGCGTGGCGGCGCTGCCCGGCTGAGCGCTGGCGGGCTGAGCGCTGGCGGGCTGAGCGCTGGCGAGGTGAGCGCTGCGGGGCTGAGTGCTGCCGGGGGTGAGCGCCGCGGGGCTAGGCGGTCAGGATCCGGGACGCGTGCGCCTGGGCGGGCCCGGCCAGCCGGGCCTGCAGCGTGAAGAACAGCCCGGCCGCGCGGATCCCGATCCAGTCCGGCGGCAGCAGTTCGGCAGGCAGGCCGGGGTCCAGGTAGGGCAGCAGCCGCCAGTCCGTCAGCGCCCGCACGTACCCGGCGAACGCCTCCCGCCCGGCCGGGGCGGCCGGGCGCCAGCGCCGCTCCAGCGGGCCGTGCGTGTCGATGAACCCGCGGTAGAGCCGTTCCAGCAGGCCGAGGTCCCACCACTGGCGCACCTTGCCGGCCAGGTCCCCGAAGGCCAGGTGATCGGCGCGGAACAGGTCCGCGTAGCAGTCGAGCCCGCGCCGCGCCAGCATGTCCGCGGTGGCCTGGTGCAGGTGCGCCGGGGCGATCCAGACCCCGGGCGCGGCGGTGCCGAAGCCCAGCCGGGCCAGCTGGGACCGGAGCAC
>DASQSC010000517.1:0-3946 GCA_035642555.1 Streptosporangiaceae bacterium
CCCCGGCAGCTCCGGGCCGCCCCACCCCGGCTCGCCCCCTGCCGCCCAGGACCGCGCCAGCCCGGACCGGGCGGGCCCGGACCGCGCCAGCCGGGAGCGGGTCAGCCGGGAGCGGGTCAGCCGGGAGCGGGTCAGCCGGGAGCGGGTCAGCCGGGAGCGGCGCAGCAGCAACAGCGCCAGGGCGGCGGCAGCGGCGCCGGCCGTGACGGCGACGGGCTTCCTCATGCGCGCTGTGCCTTCCTCATGCGCGCTGCGCCGTGCGCGCCCGCAGCGTGATCCGCTGCCGCGCCTCCAGTACGCCGGGCTCGCCCAGGTAGGCGGCGTCGAGCAGGCCGAGCGCCTGCCTGATCTCCGTCTGGCGCTGCGGGGTCAGCGGCTGCCGGGGCTGGTAGCCGTAGGCGTCCCGGGCCCACTCAGGCAGCGACGAGATCGCCCCGTCCCGGATGTCCTGCCAGATCTCCCCGATCTCGTCCGCGAGCTCCGGCAGGTCGAGCAGGTGCCCGATGGCCTCAGCGGCGGCGGGCGTGCGCTGGAGCTCCGGCCTTATCCCCGCGATATACCGTTCGAGATCCCGGGTGCTGGCCGGGACCAGCGGCCGGGGGATGCCGACGAGTTCCGCGGCGGCCACCATCTCCGCGACATAGCGGTCGGCGTCCGCGGCCGGCAGCGACGTGCCGAACAGCTCCCGGGTCACCAGGGTGGAATCGACCAGGGTGGCGTGCACCCACAGCAGCAGCGCCGGGTCGGACGCCGCGTACGGCCGCCCGGTGACCGGGTCGGTGCCGCGGACGTGCTCGTGCACCCGCCGCACCCGGGCGGCGGCGCGGCCGGCGGTTGCCCGGTCACCGAACGTGATCGTGGTCAGGTATGCGGAGGTGGCGGCCAGGCGCCCGACCGGGTCCCGGCGCCAGTCGCTGTGCTGGTCCACGCCGGCCATCGCGAGCGGGTGCAGGGCCTGCAGCAGCAGCGAGCGCAGCCCCCCGACCGGCCCGCCCAGGTCGCCGCTGAGCTGCCAGGCAACGCTGCCGGGGCCGAAGTAGCCCTCGTCCGCCGGGTCTTCCGGGACCGCCGAAGCGAAGCCCGCCGCCGACCGGGCGATCAGCCCGGCCGCCCCCGCATACGGATCCGCTGTCACCACGCCACCTCCTCGCCTCTGTCAGCCAAGCTACCCGCTCGGAATCCCAGCCGGCGCTCGGCGCTCGGCGCCCGGGCCCGCGCCAGCCATCCATGATCGTGGCGGATTCTCAGTCGTAGCGACTGAGAATCCGCCACGTTGAGCCAGCGCCCCGCGCGCGTAGGCTGCGGGGTGAAGGAGGGAGCTGCCATGGAGTTCGAGCACATCCTGGTCGAGCGGCCGGGGGAGTTCGCCACCATCACGATGAACCGGCCGCAGCGGCGCAACGCGCTGTCGCTGTCGCACATGCGCGAGCTGATCGCCGCTTTCGGCCAGGTCGGTGAGAGCGACGCGCTCGGGATCGTGCTGGCGGGCAACGGCCCGGTGTTCAGCGCCGGGCACGACTTCGCGGACGTGGCCGAGGCGGACCTGGCAGCGGTCCGTTCGCTGCTGGCCACGTGCACCGAGCTGATGACGCTTATGCAGAAGGTGCCGCAGCCGGTGGTGGCGCGGGTGCACGGGCTGGCCACGGCGGCCGGCTGCCAGCTGGTGGCCAGCGCCGACCTCGCGGTCGCCAGCGAGAACGCCGGGTTCGCCGCGCCCGGCGGCAAGGGCGGCTGGTTCTGCCACACCCCGATGGTGGCCATCGCCAGGAACGTCGGCCGGAAGCGGGCCGCGGAGATGGCCCTGTCCGGCGACGTGATCGACGCGCGCACCGCGCTCGACTGGGGCCTCGTCAACCAGGTGGTGCCGCCGGAACAGCTCGACTCCGCCGTGGCGGACCTGCTGGAACGCGTCACCCGCGGCTCGGCCGAGAGCAAGGGCATCGGCAAGCAGGCGCTGTACGCGCAGATCGACCTCGACCAGCCGAAGGCTTACGCGTACGCGGTCGAGGTGATGGCCGCGACCAGCCAGCTGCCCGACGCGCGGGAGGGGATGCGCGCGTTCCTGGACAAGCGCAAGCCGCGGTGGCGGCGGGGCCGGACCTAGGGCACGTCCCCCAGCTCATCAGCCTGCTGCGCGACGGTCAAGATCTACGGGACACGCCCTGGCCGCCCGGCTCAGCGCGGCGCGGCGTGCCCGGGCTGGTGGATGACCTCGTGAGTGTCACGGGTCCGGACCGGCTCACCCGGCACGGTCAGCAGGTGCCGCAGCGTCGCCTCCAGCCACAGCGCCAGGGTGGCGCCGACCAGTACCGCCAGCGCGCCCGTGCTGGCGGTGACCAGCGCGGTGATGCCGGCGGCCAGCGCGGTCACCCCGAGCAGGCTGGTGACGGTCAGCAGCGTCAGCCTCGTCGCGGACCGGGGACCGGCGTACAGGCTGCCGGGCTCGCTCAACGCGCAGCCGCCAACAATCCCGAGGACCAGTACCGCGATGGCCGTGCCGCGGGCGCTCGAGATCAGCCAGAAGCTGGTCCCGTTCAGGAATGCCACGTACGCGGCGACGATCACGGCCATGAAACCGGTCGAGACGGCGTCCTTCCAGGTCAGGCTCATGACCGCACCTCCTTATCACTTCCGGCGATGGTGCCTGTAGTTTCAGCGTGCCGCGGCGGCGAGCGGCAGATCAGTGTCGAAGGGCCCGCCGCCGCCGGGGGAGGTCCCTGCCGCGCTGCGATGGCCCAGGTCGGCGGCGCGGCCGGCGACGCCCTCGTCGGACGCGTCACCGGCCACGGCGAGGCTGTCCTGTCCCCGCGTCCACGCCAGCGCGGCCGGGTCCAGGTCAACGGCCACCGCGGCGCGGTCCGCGCGCTGCCGCTCGGCCACGGACCGGCCGATGCCCCGCGCCGCACCGGTCACCACGTAGGAACCGGTCACCGGCGGCGGCTCATCGCCCGCAGGGCCGCTGCCCGCAGCCGCCCGGACCCCCGGCTCGCTGGGCCCCGGCTCGCTGCACCGCGGCTGGCCAGGCGGCGGCCCGCCGGCTCCTCGGTCGCGGGAACGCTGACGGGGATCTCGCCGCCGAGGCCGAACCCGCCCGACAGCCGGAGGTCGTCGCCGCTCCAGAACCTCCCGGCGTCATACCACTGGGGGCGGCGCCGGCCCGGCAGCAGCCCCATCGCCTGGTAGGTGACCGCCAGCACCTCGGCGCAGTACGCGGTCTCGAGCCCGGCGGGCTCCAGCCCGGCAGGTCCCGGGCCGGCGGGTCCCGGGCCGGCAGGTCCCGGGCCGGCAGGTTCCAGGCCGGCAGGTTCCGCGCCGTCGGCTTCCAGCCCGGCACCGGGCTCCCGGCCGGCGCCGATCCGGTACCTGACCGGCGGGACCCGGCCCAGCAGCCACCGCGACGCGAGCTGGGTGGTGGAGGGGAACGGCGTGCCGTCCAGCCGGGCGATCGTGCGCAGCAGCGCGTCCTCCATCTCCGGGGTGACGGGCTGGTCCAGCTGCCGCAGCCACGCCTGCTGGCCGTACCGGTTGGCCCACACCAGCACCGCGTCGCGGAGGTCGTGCAGCTGGACTCCCCGGTGCCGGCTGCCCGACCACAGGTCGGGCAGGGACCGGCCCAGCTCGGCGTGCCACATCAGCGGTGGCAGGTCGTCGATGACCACGGCCATGCCGACGTGGTTGACCGGGCTGTTCGTTGCCACCTGAATGGCGCGGTCGGCCATCTTCCGGCCTCGGAACAGCCATACATCGCCCGTGGACGACAGGTGGACCGCCTTGTCCAGGTCGAGCACCTTGTCCGGGCCGGGCACGTTACCGGGCGGGACCGCAGGCACGGTGGCTAGCCTAAGGGCGTGCGGTGGTGGAAAGTAGCCGGACTGGCGGCCTTCGCCGGGGTCGCCGCCACCGGCGTGGTGATCGTCCGGGCCGAACGCCGCCGCCGCGCCTACAC
>DASQSC010000518.1:0-4331 GCA_035642555.1 Streptosporangiaceae bacterium
CGTGATGGAGGTGCGGCCGACCTTCTCGGCCTGCAGGATCAGGTCGAACTCGTCGCCGAACCGCAGCGGCAGGTGATAGGTCGCTTCCACGTGGCGGCGCGGGAAGTCCCCCAGCTCGTCCAGGCCGAGCTGGCGGAGCAGAGCGTGCTCGGCGTTCTCGGCCCACCGGAAGGCGGCGGTGTGATGGATGCGCCCGCTGGCGTCGGTGTCGGCCCAGGTGACCCGCATCCGCTCGCAGTGCCGGACGAGCACGCTGCCTCCCTGGTCATGGTGAGCCCATTGTTGACAAACCGTATGACGGTCGTCAATATCAACGTCACGTCATTTGGAGGCCGCGCGGAAGGCAGACGGCAACGGCCTGCTAAGACCGGGAGGTGGAGACAGGGAGGTGGCGGCGGAAGGCCGCGGCGGGCGCTGGCATCCGGGAGACCAGCGCGGCGCCGGGAAGTTCCCCGGCGCCGCGAGAAGCGTCTGCTGGACGCAGTCCCCGGCGCCCCTGTAGCCGGGCACTCGCTTACGCCCGGTATCTATAAAACCCGCCGCCGGTTACGCGGGGTAGGGACCAAGGTCCCGCTTCAGAATTTACGGGCCGGGATATTCATGCATCCGCGACCAGGACCACGTCCAGGGTCCGCGGGCCGTGCACGCCTTCCACCCGGCTGAGCTCGATGTCCGCGGTGGCGGACGGGCCGCTGATCCACGTGAGCGGCTGGCCGGGGCGCAGCCGGGCGATCGCCTCCGGCACCAGGCCGGCCACCTGCCCGGCGCGCAGCAGGCACAGATGGTAATCGGGGATCAGGGACAGCACCCGCCGTCCCTGCCCGGGCCCGGCGTCGAGCACGATGGTCCCGGTCTCGGCGATGGCCAGCGCGGCGCCGGTGATCACCCCGTCGAGGGAGTCGAGCGCGGCGGGCGAGAGGCCGTCGTCGGTGATGAACTCGGTCCCCGGCGGAGGCCTGGGCAGCCACCGCGGTTCCAGCCCGGGCGGCACGACCACCCGCCGGGCGCCCCGCTCGGTCAGGGCGGCGGCAACGGTGTCCGGCACCTCGCCGGCCGTCACCTGGTGCACCCGGCAGCCGTAGTCGCGAAGCCGTTCGGAAAGACGATCGAGCGCCTCGGCGGGACCCATTCCGGCGGCGGCGCGGTAGTCCCGGGGGATCGGGTCGGGCGCGGCTCCGGTGCCGCCGAGGGCACCGCGGATCCGGCCGAGCACCTCTTCCCGCGCGGTCACGGGGCGGTCCCTCGCTCGCGGCGCCACCAGTCGCGGAACGTCTCCGGCGGCGGGACCGGGGCGTCCCTGGCCGAGGTCCACGCAGACAGCGGCGGCGGGAGCCGGCGGATCCGGCCGCCCCGCCCGAGCACCCGCCCGGCCCGGCCGGCCCGCTGCGCGGCCGCGTACCGGGCCGGGCTGGCCATCACCCATGACGCGGCGGCCATCGTCACCGCCTCCGGCGACGGCACCGGCCGCCGGGCGCGTTCCTCGACGTGCCGGGCCCGCAGATGGACCAGCAGCGACGGGATGTCGATCTTGACCGGGCAGGCCTGGTAGCAGGCGCCGCACAGCGAGGACGCGTACGGCAGCGACGCGTTCTCCTCCACCCCGGTGAGCTGCGGCGACAGCACCGCGCCGATCGGGCCGGGATAGACCGAGCCGTAGGCGTGGCCGCCGGTGCGCTCGTAGACCGGGCACACGTTCAGGCAGGCCGAGCACCGGATGCAGTGCAGCGCCTGCCTGCCCACCTGATCGGCCAGCGCCGCCGTCCGCCCGTTGTCCAGCAGTACCAGGTGGAAACGCTGCGGCCCGTCGCCCGGGGTCACCCCGGTCCACAGCGTGGTGTACGGGTTCATCCGCTCCCCGGTCGACGACCGCGGCAGCAGCTGCAGGAACACCTCCAGGTCCTGCCAGCGCGGGATGACCTTCTCGATCCCCATGACGGTGATCAGCGTCTCCGGCAGGGTGAGGCACATCCGGCCGTTCCCCTCCGACTCAACCACCCCGAGCGTGCCGGACTCGGCCACCGCGAAGTTGGCGCCGCTGATGCCGACCCGCGCCGCCAGGAACCGCTGCCGCAGGTGCGCGCGCGCCGCCGCGGTCAGGTCGGCCGGGTCGTCGGTCAGGCCCGGGTCCGCGCCGGGCATCTCGCGCAGGAAGATGTCGCGGATCTCGGCCCGGTTCCGGTGGATGGCCGGCACCAGGATGTGGCTGGGCCGGTCGTGACCGAGCTGCACGATCAGCTCGGCCAGGTCGGTCTCGTGCGCGGTGATCCCGGCCGCGGCCAGCGCCTCGTTCAGGCCGATCTCGTCGGTGGTGATCGACTTGGACTTCACCACCTCGCGCGCGCCGGTGCCGGCCACCAGGCCGGTCACCAGCCGGTTCGCCTCGATGGCGTCCCGCGCCCAGTGCACGGTGCCGCCGCGCGCGGTCACCTGCTCTTCGAGTTGTTCCAGGTAGCGGTCCAGGTGCGCCATGCTCTCGGCCTTGATCGCGCGCCCGGCCTCCCGCAGCGCCTCCCAGTCCGGCAGCTCGCCGACCACCGCCGCCCGCCGGGCGCGGATGGTGGAGGTCGCCTTCGCCAGGTTGCGCCGCAGCTGTGAGTTGCCGAGCGCGCGCCTCGCGGCGATTTCGAACGGCTGGGTTCCGCGCAGATGCCCGACCCCGGGCGGGGCCGTCGGCATGCCAAGGTAAGTGCTCACGGCTGGTCCCCAACGAAAAGGTCGCCGCGGTCGTCCGCGGTCGAGGCGAGAATCTCGGCCAGGTGCACCGCGCGCGGGCCGGCCCGCAGCCGGGACAGGCCGCCGCCGATGTGCATCAGGCACGAGCTGTCCCCGGCGGTGCACACCTCGGCCCCGGTCGCGAGCACGTTCTGCATCTTGTCGGCCAGCATCGCGGTGGACACGTCCGGGTTCTTGACCGCGAACGTGCCCCCGAAACCGCAGCACGTCTCCGCGTCGCCCAGCACGGCCAGGTCCAGCCCGGCCACCCGGCGCAGCAGCCGCAGCGGCCGGTCGCCCACCCCCAGCAGCCGGAGCGAATGGCAGGTCGGGTGGTAGGTCACCCGGTGCGGGTAGTAGGCGCCCACGTCCTCCATCCCGAGCACGTCGGTGAGCAGCTGGGAGAGCTCATAGGTGCGGGCGGCGACCGCCTCGGCCCGGCGTGCCAGCGCCTCGTCCCCGTACCGGCGGGCCACCATCGCGTGCTGGTGGCGGACCGACCCGGCGCAGGATCCGGACGGGACGACGATCACCTCGCAGTCCTCGAACACCTCCACGTACCGGCGGACCAGCGGCAGTGCCTGGTGCAGGTAGCCGGTGTTCATGTGCATCTGCCCGCAGCAGGTCTGCGCCTGCGCGAACGTGACGTCGTGGCCCAGCCGTTCCAGCAGCCGCACCGTCGCCTTGCCCACGTCAGGGAACAGCGTGTCCGCGAGGCAGGTGACAAACAGGGCGATGCGCATCGTGGGTCAGCCTACGGGTTCGGTGTCCGCGGCGGGCGGTGCGGTGCGCCGGTGCGACCGGGCCGGCCGCGGCGGCGGCCCGCTGGACTGGCGGATCACCAGTTCCGGCTCGAACATCACCTGCCGGTGCCGGTGCGTGCCCGCCCCGAGCGCCTCGTCCAGCAGCAGCTGCGCCGCGGTGCGGCCGAGCAGCTGCCGGGGCTGGCGGACCGACGACAGCGGCACCGCCGCCGCGGCGGCGAACTCGATGTCGTCGTACCCGATGATCGAGATGCTCTCGGGCACCCTGATCCGGCGCGCCGTCATCTCCTGCAGCACGCCCATGGCGAGCAGGTCGTTCGCGCAGAACACGGCGGTGGGCCTGCGGGCGGCCGGAAGCTGCGCGATCGCCGCCGCGGCCCGCTTCCCGGCCGCCACGTTGAGCGCCGGGGTGTCGACCACGTGCAGGTCGGCCTCGCTCCGCTCGGCCTGGTGCAGCGCCCGGACAGCGCCCTCGTGCCGGTCGGCTACCTGCCGGATGCCGGCCGGGCCGCCCACGAACGCGATCCGCTCGTGCCCGTCGCTCAGCAGCCGGGAGACCGCCAGCGTGCCGCCGAGCACGTCGTCCACGGCCACCGAGCACTGGCCCTGGCTGGGGGCCCGGCTGTCCACCAGCACCACCGGGGTTCCCCGCTGCTGCAGCCGGGCGAGCCGTTCCCCGGCCGCGGCCACCGGAGTGATCAGGATCCCCTGCACCCGGTGCTCCTCCAGCAGTTCCAGGTAGTGGGTCTCCTTGCCCTGCTGCTCGTCGCTGTTGCACAGGATCACGGCCAGCCCGGACTCGCTGGCCTCGTCCTCCACCCCGCGCGCCACGTCGGTGAAGAACGGGTTCGCCAC
>DASQSC010000519.1:0-3556 GCA_035642555.1 Streptosporangiaceae bacterium
TCTTCACAATTTGCCTGCCGCGCCCTTCCGGCCAGCCAAACCAGTGGTAACGGCCGGGAAACGGCGCGGCCCGCGGCCCTAGTCGATGGGGAACAGCCCGTGCAGCGGGAACACCGCGTTCCGGGTGGCCATGATCGCCCGGTCGATGACGTCGGCGGGGTCGAAGCCGGAGCCGAACGAGCGGAACGTCGCGGGCTCGCCGTCGGTCATCCGCTGCGGGGGCATCTCGTCTGCCCGCGTGCGCGCGTACTCCTGCCAGCTGGCTGGCGTCTGCGCAGCCGGGTCGATCGGCAGGCCAGCCGCCTCGGCCAGCAGGTGGGTCCAGGTCCGGGGCACCACCTGCACCAGCTCGTACCCGCCGCCGCCGGTGAGCAGCCACCGCCCGCCCGCGGTCTCGTGCGCGAGCCGGTGCAGCGCGGCGTGCGCGGTGCGCTGGCCGTCCACGCTCAGCTCCAGGTGGGCGAGCGGGTCCAGCCGGTGGCTGTCGCAGCCGTGCTGGCTGACCAGGATCTGCGGCCGGAACCCCCGCACCAGCGGCGGCACCACCGCGTCGAACGCGCGGAGCCAGCCCGCGTCACCGGTCCCGGCCGGCAGGGCCACGTTGACCGCGTACCCTTCCGCGTCCGGGCCGCCGTTCTCGCCCGGCAGGCCGGTGCCGGGGAACAGCGTCATCGGGTGCTCGTGGATGCTGATGGTCAGCACCCGCGGGTCGTTGTAGAACGCCGCCTGCACGCCGTCCCCGTGGTGAACGTCGATGTCCACGTAGGCGACCCGGTCCGCGCCCTGGCTCAGCAGCCAGGAGATGGCGATCGCCGGGTCGTTGTACACGCAGAACCCGCTGGCCATGCCGCGCATGGCATGGTGCAGCCCGCCCGCCACGTTCACCGCGTGCTCTGCGCCGCCGGTCCAGGCCGCTTCGGCCGCGGCCAGGCTGGCCCCTGCGACCAGCGCAGATGCCTCGTGCATGCCGGGGAAGACCGGGTTGTCCGGGGTGCCGAGGCCGTAGGCCAGGTCGGCTGCCCCGGTCCGGACCGCCTCGATGTAGGCCCGGTCGTGGCTGGTCTCGAGCGCGGCCTCGGTGGCGGGAGCGGGCGCGGCGACGGTCACGCCCGGCGCCGACAGCAGGCCGAACTCGCGCGCCAGCGCGATCGTCAGCTCCACCCGGACCGGCGCCAGCGGGTGCGCGGGCCCGAAGTCGTACCCGGTGAGCTGCTCGTCCCAGGCGACATGGAGAGTGCAGGCCATCAGGGCACGTCCCCGGGCCGTGGCCGCACATCCTCAGCCGTGCCGAGCTGGGCGCCGCGGTCCCTGGCCGCCTCGATGGCCGCCAGGAACGCGGCCCTGACGCCGTGCCGCTCCAGTTCCCGGATCGCCGCGATGGTGGTGCCGGCCGGCGAGGTGACCGCCTCCCGCAGGATCACCGGGTGCTCGCCGGTCTCCCGCAGCATGGTGGCCGCCCCGTAGACGGCCTGGTTCACCATCTCCAGCGCGGTCCCGCGCGGCATGCCGAGCAGGATGCCGGCGTCGACCATCGCCTCGACCAGGAAGTACAGGTAGGCCGGGCCGCTGCCGGACAGGGCGGTGGCGGCGTCCTGCTGGGACTCGGGAATCCGCAGCACCTTGCCGACCGGCCGCAGCAGTTCCTCGGCGCGGTGCAGGTGCTCCTCGCCCGCGTGCCTGCCCGCCGAGATGACGCTCATCGCCTCGTCCACCAGCACCGGGGTGTTGGACATGACCCGCACCACCGGCACCTCCATGCCGAGCTGGCGCTCGATGCTGCCGGTGGGGATGCCGGCCGCGACCGAGATGACGAGCCGGCCGGGCGGCAGCTGCGGGGCGATCTCGGCCAGCAGCGCGGGCATGTCCTGCGGCTTGACGGTGAGCACCAGCGTGTCCGCGCTCTTGGCCGCCTCGGCGGCGCTGACCACGCTGACGCCGTAGGCCTGCCGCAGGTACTCGGCCCGCTCGGGCCGCCGCACCGCCGCCAGCACCCCGGACGGGGAGCGGCCAGCCCGCAGCAGCCCGGACAGGAGCGCCTCGCCCATCTTCCCGGCGCCGAGGATCGCGATCACTCGCAGCAGCCTACCGGGTACGCTGCCAGCGCCGCCGCAGCAGCCGCTAGCGCCAGGACACCAGCGAGCGCAGGAAGAACGCCAGGTTGGCGGGGCGCTCGGCGAGCCGCCGGACCAGGTAGCGGTACCAGTCGCTGCCGTAGGGCACGTACACGCGCACCCTTGCCCCAGTGGCTGCCAGCCGCCGCTGCTCGGCCGGCCGTACCCCGTACAGCATCTGGTACTCCAAGCCGTCAGCCCCCCGCCCGGACAGCTCGGCCTGGGCGGCGGCGATCCGCAGCAGCCGCGGGTCGTGAGTGGCGATCATCGGGTACCCGCGGCCGGTCATCAGCACCCGCAGGCAGCGCGCGAACGAGCGGTCCACTTCGTGCCGGGCCGGGAAGGCCACGTCTTCCGGCGCGTCGTAGGCCCCCTTGCACAGCCGGACCCGGGACCCCGGCCGGGCCAGCGCCCCGCAGTCAGCTTCCGACCGGCGCAGCTGTGCCTGGATGACGCAGCCGAGCCCGGGGAAGTCGGCCCGCAGTTCCCGCGCGATCCGCAGGGTGGCCTCGACCCGGCCGCGCTCTTCCATGTCGAGCGTCACGGTGGTGCCCGCCTGCCGGGCCGCGGCGCAGATCCGGGCGATGTTCTCGGTGGCGGTCTTCTCGCCGTGCTCGGCCAGGCCGAGCCCGACCGCGGTCGGCTTGACGGACACCTCGGCCGCCCCGCCCGCGGCCAGCCCCTCGGCCGCCAGCCTGCGCAATAGCACCACGTACTCGTCGGTCACCGTCGCCGCCTGCACCTGGGTGGCGGTCTCCTCGCCCAGGTAGTCGAGGCTGACCAGCAGCCCGTCGGCGCGCAGCCGGCGGGCGGCGGCGACCGCGGCCGCCGCGTCCTCGCCCGCCACGTAGCGCGCCACCACCCGTCGCAGCTGGGGAGCAGCGGTCAGGAACTCGCGCATCCGGGCACTATCCGAGGCAGCCAGCAGCAGGTGTCGCAGCACGGCCCGCACCTCCGTCGTCGGTGAACGGCGGCCTTAGGGCATGTCCCGCAGATCTCCAGCCTGCTGCGCGACTGCCAAGATCCACCGGACACGTCCTGCCAGCCGGCTTGTGGCCGGCTGCCGGCCCACGCTACTCCGCTCGCTACCCGCGCGGGCCGCGCAGGCCGAGCCGGGCCTGCCGGAGGGTCGCCTGGGCGACGCCGCCCGCGTCCGGGGAGACGACCACTTCCTGGGCGGCGGGTATCCCGCCGGCCCGGAGCATGGCATCCACCGGGACCGTGCGCTTGACGACCGCCAGGGCGATCGGCCCCTGCTCGTAGTGCCGGGCGGCGGAGCCGGTGAACCCGACCTCGGCGTCGCCCATGGTGACCGGGTCGCCCGGGGCCGGCAGCCGGTTCTCGGTCCCGTCCAGGTGCAGGAAGACCATCCGCCGCGGCGGATGCCCCAGGTTGTGCACCCGCGCCACCGTCTCCTGCCCCCGGTAGCAGCCCTTGGTCAGGTG
>DASQSC010000520.1:0-2093 GCA_035642555.1 Streptosporangiaceae bacterium
CCGCGGCGGCGCGGCAGCGGTGGCGGCGGTGACCCTCGGCCGGGTGATCTGGCCGGACTGGAACCCGAACTGCCGCCGGATCTGGGACCAGGCCAGCCACGAGCCGTTCTCGTTCGATACCTGCTGCCTGTGCCGGGATCAGGGGCGGTCACGGCGGCAGCGGACAGTAGGTGAGCGGAAATTACCGGCGTAACGTGGGGATATGGATACCGGTCTGGTGGGGAGCGAGTACGCGGGCCATCTCACCGATGCCGACGTCCGGCTGCTGGCCGGCGCCGCCGGGCGGGGAAGCCTGCCGGAGGGTGCCAGTGAGGATGCCGGCCAAGGCTGGCTGCGGCGCGACCCGTCGCTGCTGCCAGCGCTGCTGAGTGACCCGGGGGTGGCCCGGGCCGTGCTCGGCAGCGACGGGAACCAGGTTGACACCGCGCCGGCGTCGCCGTTCCTGGTATTCGCGGTGGCGGTGCATCAGGCCGCGACGGAACTTGCGGTCGCCGGCTACCTGCCCGAGCGGACCGGGCCGCGGCAGCGGGTGCCGCTGTTCGACGTGCCGGCGCTGCGGGACTTCCTCGGCTCGCCGGCCCGGCGGCTGTTCCTGGCCGAACTGCTCGCCTCGTTCACCAGGGTCTCGAGCGGGCGGTACCGGGTCCAGGTCCGCGGCCAGACCCGGATCCGGCGTTACAGTGAGCTCGACCCGGTCCGGCTCGCCGGGCTGCTCGACGCGGTGCCGGAGTCGGAACGGCCCGGGGTGTACCGGCGGCTCGGCGACGTGTCGCTGTTCCTGACCGGCGTGTTCCCTGACTACGCGGCCGGCCGCGCGCTCGGCCTGGTGAACGCCGCTCGGCTGGTCCGGGCCGCCCAGGTGCCGGCCAGCGAAGCCGACCGGCTGGCCACGGTGCCCTCGCTGGAACTGCTCGAGCACCTGGGCGCCCGGTGGTACCGGGCCTCCTGGGACCTGGCCCCGGTGCGGACGGCCCGGCTCACCGTGGTCGCCGACGTGGCGAGCCGGTTCCGGCAGGCCCGGCGGGTGCTCAACCACATCGCCGACCGGTACCTGTTCGCCCCCGGCAGCCCGGGCTTCCTCCAGCCCGACCAGTAGCGGGCCCCTGCCCGGCGGGCGGGCTCCCACCGGGCAGGGGCCGGGCCTGGCGGGCGGCGCCGGGTCCTTGCGCGCGGGCTCCCGCCGGGCTCTGGCCGGCTCAGTACCAGCCGTACTCGGACTCGTGCTGCCAGGCGTTCAGCGGGCTGCCGTAACGGCCGGCGATGTAGGTCAGGCCCCAGCGGATCTGGGTGCGCGGGTTCCAGCGCCAGTCCGAACCCGCGCTGGCCATCTTGGCACCCGGCACGGCCTGCGGGATCCCGTACGCGCCCGAGCCGGGGTTGAGCGCCTGCGGGTTCCAGCCGCTCTCCCGCATCCACAGCATCGACAGGTACCGGAACTGCCACTGCGCCCAGTGGTAGCTGGACAGCAGCAGCCGCGCGACCTGCCGCGGGGCCCGCGGAGCCCGCGGGGCGCGCGGTGCTGCGGGGCGGTGACGGTGAGCGACGCGTCGGTGGCCGGGCCGATGGTGGACGGGCCGACGGTGGCCGGGCCGATGGTGGCCGGGCCGATGGCGGCCGGGCCGATGGCGGCCGGGCCGGTCGGCGAGCCCGCGGGCGGGGCTCTGGTGCCGAGCGATGGCCCGTGCCCTTACCCCGGTCAGCGTCACCGCGTCCAGGGTCAGGCCGGTGTAGCCGCCGGTGCCCGCCATGGTCTCCGCGGCGCGGCCGCGGGTGACTGCCACGGTCAGGTCCGTGCCGGCAACCGGCTGGAACTCACCTGGTTGGAACGCGGCGGCATGGATCATGTCTGGCTGGACCGAACCGGCCACTGCCTGGATGCCGGCCGGCCGCGGAATGTCCGGGGCCGGGCGGGCTGAAAGGCGGGGCGCGGCGGCAGCCGCCGCGGCCGCGGAGATGATTACTGCGAATATGAGATGCAGGCGAATACGGTTGGAACTCATTCACCATGTCCAGTGCGGGCGCGCCGGAGCGCGCTCGGTTTCCGCCCACGACACGGCCGTTCTCACGGCAGGGCCGGCAACGGCCGGGCGTGC
>DASQSC010000521.1:0-2592 GCA_035642555.1 Streptosporangiaceae bacterium
GCCGCCTGGACCGCGCCCGGGTCGTCCCCGGAAAGCCGTTCGATGGCAGCGGGGATGGTCTGGCCCGGATCGATCTCCGCCAGCGCCCGCCGGAACGCGGCGGTGGTGACCACATATCCGGGCGGGACCGGCAGGCCGGCCGCGGCGAGCTCGCCGAGCGCGGCCGCCTTGCCGCCCGCGACCGGCCGGGCCGGCGCCGGGATCGCGGTAAGCGGGCAGGCGAGCTCGGCGGTCATCACCGGCCCCAGGGCGCGCCCCGCAGATCCCCGGATGGCCAAGATCCACGGGACCCGCCCTTGTCGCTCCGGGGGGCGCGGGACATGCCCTAGTCCAGCACCGTGACCACGCCGCGGTCGCCGTCCACGCGCACCCGCTGCCCGGTCCGGATCCGCTTGGTGGCCGCTCCGGTGCCGACCACCGCTGGCATGCCGTACTCGCGGGCCACGATGGCGGCGTGGGACATGGTGCCGCCGATGTCCGAGACCGCCGCCTTGATCTTCCCGAAGACCGGGCCCCAGCTCGGCGCGGTCACCGGGCAGACCAGGATCTCCCCGTCCCGGATCTGGCCGATCTCATTGACGTCGTGCAGCACGCGGGCGGTGCCCTCGGCGATGCCGCCGGAGGCGGCGTAGCCGCGGACCTCGCTGTCGTCGCCGGAGGTGGACTGGCTGTACCAGGAGTCGATGGTCTGCTGGGTGATGCCCCACAGCATCTGCACGGCCGGGTCGTTCAGGGCCTCCGGGACCGGCCCCAGCGCGGGCGGCGGCGACCAGCCCCGCAGCACCTCCAGCATCCGCTTGCGCTCGGCGATGACCGGCCGCAGGTGGGCCGCGCCGAGCGGCTCGCTGCCTGCCGCCCAGGCCAGCATCACGTCGGCGAGGGCCTGGTCGATCTCGGTGTGGTGAAGCTGGAACACGTCGTCGGCCTCGGCCAGCACCCCGCGGGCAGCGAGCAGCGCCCCGAACGCCCGGATCTGCTGGAAGAAGCGGGTGGTGAACCAGTGCTCGCAGTAGAACTTGTGGTCCTCCACGTACGGGAAGACCAGCCGGCACAGCCCGAGCATCTGGTCGAACGCTTCCCGCTCCGCGTCGCTGGGCAGCAGCGCCCGGTACTCGCCGGCGATCCGGTCCCGCTCGGCCACCAGGGCGGCGGTGGGCCGGTCCAGGCTCTCGCCCGCCTGCACCTGCCGGACGTACCTGGTGAGCGCGGCGAACGGCACCGCGAGGTTGTCGTTCCAGCTCAGGTGATGGTGGTAGAAGCCGTCGCCGGTGGACACGTGGAACCACGGCAGCCGGATCGCGTCGAACTCCGCGAGCCAGGCGCGGCCCGCCTCGCCCCGGCCGGCCAGCGCGGTGAGCACGGCGTCCGGGTCGCAGCCCTCCGGGAACTCGCCGGAGAGCCCGGAGCTGACGGCGAGCCGGGCCAGCCGCTTCAGCTCGTCATCGGGCCGGTACATGACCACGTCGATGCCGGCCACCATCCGGGCCACGGTCTGCTCGCTGATCTCCGGGAACGCCTTCTTGCAGAACTCGAAGAACACCACGTAGGCGCCGTAGCCGAGCATCAGGAACTCGGTGTGGTGATGCCACATCTTCGAATACAGGTCGATGCACTTGTGGAAGTTCTCCCGCAGGTAGTGGTTCTGCGCCACGCCGCGGGACTCGGTGACGACGCGCATGTCCTCCACGTCGTCCAGGGCCGGCACGGTGATCGCCTCGATCTCGTCGATGAGGCCCCGGATGCGGGTCTTCCAGCCCTCGTAGAGCTCGTCCCAGTGCTGGTAGTAGAAGCCGGCCCGGTCGCTGAACAGGGCGGCGCGCCGCTCGATCTCGGCCGGGTCGGTGACCGGGATCGCGGTGATGTAGACCCGCCCGTTCACGATCCGGTGCTCGATGCCGAGCGTGGTGGGGAAGACGAAGACCCGGGCGGTGTTGGCCCCGATGGCGCTGTAGGGGATCTCGGCGGTGATGGTGTCGAAGGCCGGCATCGGTTCCGGGAAATGCATCGAGTTGTAGAACCAGAACCGCTTGTCGTCCCCGGGCTGGAAACGCGTGAAATACGGGTACATCGACCGCCAGCCCTCGGCGCCCGGTACGTCCTCGATCTGTGACGGCAGCGCGAAACTGCGCTGGCTGCCTCCTGGCTCCATCGCCACCTCCAGGGCTGCGCCGCCCCCGGCCGCGCAAGCGGCGGCCGGGGCACAGCCCGACGCTCGCATAGCAGCCCTGGGAAAAACAAGGATGAGTTGGTATGTTTTCGCTCTGTGAAATGAGCCAGGCCATTGGCGTGGCGAGCCGGGCGGACCGGGCCGGGGCAGGTCGCGTGATGCGCCATTACAAGGTGAAGCCCATCCAGGCGCTGGAACGCGGCCTGGAGGTGCTGGCCGCGCTGCGCGACATTCGCGCCGCCAGCCTGCATGACCTGTTCCAGCGGACCGGCATCCCGAAACCGACCCTGACCCGGATCCTGTACACCCTGTACCGGCAGGGGCTGGTCTGGCAGCGGATGGCGGACGGCGCCTTCCTGCCGAGCCACATCATGCTGCAGCGCGGCCGGCTCGACGACACCGCCTGGCTGGTCGAGATCGCCTCC
>DASQSC010000522.1:0-8132 GCA_035642555.1 Streptosporangiaceae bacterium
GCGGGCGGGCCGTCTTCGGTGATCCGGCCCTGGTCGATGACCAGCACCCGGTCGGCGATCTGGACCGTGGACAGCCGGTGCGCGATGATCAGCGCGGTGCGCCCGGCCAGGACCGCCTGCAGGGCCGCCTGGACCGCCCGCTCGCTGGGAATGTCCAGCAGCGATGTCGCCTCGTCGAGCACCAGCACCGACGGCGCCGCCAGGAAGGCGCGGGCGAACGACACGAGCTGCCGCTGGCCGGCGGAGAGCCGGTTGCCGCGGGCGCCGACCTCGGCGTCGTATCCGCCGGGCAGCGCCCCGATGAACGCATCCGCCCCGATCGCCGCCGCTGCCTGCTCGATCTCCGCCCGGGAGGCGCCCGGCCTGCCGAGCTCGATGTTGTCCGCCACGGAGCCGCCGAACAGGTAGTTCTCCTGGGTGACCAGCACGACCTCGTGCCGCAGCGTCCGGTCGGCCAGCTCCCGCAGGTCCGCCCCGTCCAGCAGCACCTGGCCGGCGTCCGGGTCGTGGAAACGGGCCAGCAGCCGGGCGACCGTGGTCTTCCCGGCCCCGGTCTCGCCCACCAGCGCAGTGGTCTGGCCGGCCGGGATGACCAGGTCGAGGGCGGGCAGCACCACCCCGCGCCCGTACCCGAACCGCACCCCCTCGAACCTCACCTCCCGGCCGCCGCCCCGGGCCGCGGGCAGCGGGGCCGGATCCGCCGGCTCTGGGACCGAGGGGCGCTCGTCGAGCACCCCGGACAGCTTCTCCAGCGCCGCGGCTCCCGACTGGAAGGAGTTGTAGAACTGCGACAGGTCCTGCAGCGGGTCGAAGAACCGGCCCAGGTACAGCAGGAACGTCGTGAGCACGCCGATCTTGATGTCTCCGTGCATCACCCGCAGCCCGCCGTAGAGCAGCACCGTGCCCGTGATGACGTTGCCCACCAGCGTGATCCCGGGTGAGTAGACCGCGATCAGCCGGGACGAGCGCAGCATGGCGGAGGCGTAGCCGTCGTTCAGGCCGGAGAAGATCTCCTGGTTGCGCCGTTCCCGGCGGAACGCCTGCACCGCCCGGATGCCGCCGAAGGTTTCCACGAAGTGGACGATGACCTGCGCGATCGTCTCACGGCTGCGCCGGTAGGCGAGGGCCGACTCGCGCCGGAACCAGACCGTCAGCACCGACAGCGGGGCGAAGCCGGCCAGCACCACCAGCGCCAGCGGCCAGTCCAGCAGCAGCATGCCCGCACCGGCCAGCCCCAGCGAGAACACCGCCGAGACCAGCGAGTCCAGTCCCTCGTCGAACAGGTCGGAGATCGAGTCAACGTCCGACACCTGCCGTGAGATCACCCGGCCCGAGGTATACCGCTCGTGGAACGCCACCGGCAGCCGCTGGAAGTGGTCGAACAGCCGCCGCCGCAGCTCCAGCACCACGGCCCCGCCGAACCGGCCGATCGTGATGATGTAGGCCCGGGTGGTGACGGCCTGAACGACGATCGCCGCGAAGAACGCCGCCACGATGACCGCCAGCGGGGCCGCGTCGCGGTGGTGGATCAGCGGCGGGATGCCCCGGTCGATGGCCACCCCCACCAGCCACGGGCCCGCCAGCGCGGCCAGGTTCGCGACCGTGATCAGCAGTAAGGTGGCGGCGATGGCGGGCCAGTGCGGCCGGAGCAGGCTGCCGAGCAGGCGCCGGGCCCGCCGCCGCAGGATCGCTGACAGGCCGGCGGTCACCACGTCGACGTCTTCGGCGGCCACCCCGCGCCAGGCGTCGGCGGTCATCTCGCCACCTTCTCCCCGTTGCAGCCCGTTCCGCTGATGCCGGGTCCGGAAGGCCCGCCGTTCCCGGCCGGCCCGCTCCCCTCCCCGGCCAGTGCTTGCCCGGGGGGACGACCCCCCCTCTCCCCCCCGCTCATCAGGTCGCGGTACCGGGGCTCGGCGGCGAGCAGCTCGCTGTGGGTGCCGAGGGCCGCGATCACGCCGTCGGCCAGCAGCGCCACCCGGTCGGCCAGCGCGACCGTGGACGGCCGGTGCGCGACCACCAGCGCGGTGATCCCGGCCAGCACCTCGTGCAGGGCCTGGGTCACCCGCTCCTCGGTGCTGACGTCGAGCGCTGACAGCGGATCGTCCAGGACCAGCAGCGACGGCCGCGCGAGAATGGCGCGGGCGAGCGCCACCCGCTGCCGCTGGCCGCCGGACAGGCTCATGCCCTGCTCGCCGATGCGGGTGTCCAGGCCCCACGGCAGGCCGTGGACGAACCCGGCCTGGGCGGCCGCCAGCGCCTGCCCGATCTCCTCCTCGGTGGCGTCCGGCGCGCCGAAGGTCACGTTCTCGCGCACGCTGGCGGAGAACAGGGTCGCCTCCTCGAAGGCGCAGCTCACGCGGGAGCGCAGCTCGCCGGTATCCAGCCGCCGCAGGTCGGTGCCGTCGAGCAGGACCGCGCCGCCCGTCGGGTCCGCCAGCCGCGGAACGAGCTGCAGCAGGGTGGTCTTGCCCGAGCCGGTCGCGCCGGTCAGCACCACGGTCTCGCCGGGCTCCAGCGTCAGCGAGACCTCCCGGAGCAGCGGGCGTTCCGCCTCCGGATAGCGGAACCGGACCCGGTCGAAGTCCAGCCGGGCAGGCCGCTGGCTGCGCAGCGTCCGGCCGGCGGCGGCGGGCCCGGTCCGGGGGGCGGGGGTCTCGCCCGGTCCGGAGGCCGGGGCGGTGCGCGGGGCGGGGACGGCCTGGGATCCCGGCGGGGGGATGGCCGGCCGGGTGTCGAAGATCTCGAAGATGCGCTGGGCGGCGGTGGCCGCCTCCTGGCCGGTTGCCAGGATGAACCCGGTCGCCTCGATCGGCCACACCAGCTGCAGGCTCAGCGCGACGAACGCCACCAGGCCGCCCAGCGTCAGCTCGTGACGGCTGACGGCCAGCGCCCCGAGCAGCAGGTTCAGCCCGATCGCGGCGTTGGGGGCCAGGTCCAGCGACGCCCAGAAGCTGCCCCGGAGGCGGGCCTTGCCCACCTGCGTCCGGTACACGAGGCCGGCCTGGGCCGCGTGCCGGGCCGAGGCCTCGGCGCGGCGGCCCAGCGCCTTGAGCACCCGGATCCCGGCGGCCGCTTCCTCCACGTACGTCGCCAGGTCACCCTGCTGGTCCTGGGCCCGCCGGGACAGCACCCGGTAGCGGCGCTCGAACCAGGTGCTCAGCACGAGCACCGGCAGGAACACGCCGCCGCTCAGCAGCCCGAGCCACCAGTTCAGGTGGATCAGCAGGGCCACGACCACCGTGAACGTGGCGATGTTGGTGATGAAGAAGACGATGCCGAACCCCGCGAACCGGCGGATCGCCGACAGGTCCGTGGTCGCGCGCGACAGCAGCTGCCCCGACTGCCAGTCATCGTGGAAGCCCGGTTCGAGCCGCTGCAGGTGCGCGTAGAGATCATCACGCATCGCGCGTTCCATCCCGGTCACCGCCCTGGCCTGGACCCAGCGGCGGAGGAAGTTCAGTATCGCCTCGGCCGCGCCGAGCCCGATCGCGGCCGTGCCGAGCAGGACCAGCAGCCCCGCGTTGGCATGGGCGATGGCGCGGTCGATCGCGGACTTTGTGAGCAGCGGCACCGCGATCTCGGAGCCTGCCGCCGTGCAGGCCGCCACCACCATGAAAATCAGCCGCCACCGGTAGGGGCGAAGATAGCTGCGGGTCCGCAGCAGGGCAGCAAGAGGCGTTCCCCCGGCGGAGCCGCGCGCGCTGATAGGAACGGGCACGGCTGGCATTAGCCTGACGCTAAGCGCCGGCCGCCCGCCTGTCACCTCATTTTCTGGCGGCGTTCCCGGCGGCGTTCACGGCCGGTCTCCTGCCCGATTCGTGGTCCAGGACACCTGGATGGGCGGATCCCGAGAAACCCATACCTGGCTCGGGGTAGCGGCGGCCGGCGTACTCTGGCACCCTGGCTAGCCCCGGGAGCGAAAGACAGCCCCGGCGGGCTGTCAGGGAGAAACCGTGGAGCGCAGGGATTCGGGGGAGTCCATGTCGAGCTGGGCACCTGGTAGGGCGCTCGCGGCGTACCACGCGGGCGTGACCGTCATCTGCGAGTTGGCCGTGCGTTTCACCGAGGATGAGTGGTCCGCGGTGACCCCTTGCCCGGAGTGGCGGGCCGCCGACCTGGCCGGGCATCTGAGGTGCATGGCCGACGACTTCCACGAGTACCTGGACGATGCGCCGGACAGCCGGATGGCGCGGCTCATGGCCACCGGCGCTCACCCGGACAGCCTCGCGCGCAAGATGGCCCGGCAGAACGCCGCCGAGCTCGCCGCCCTGCCGGATGGCACCGGGCCTGAGCACGTCCGGGCGTTCGCCGCGTCCGCCCGGGCCTACGCACAGCGGATCCCGCCGGTGTGGGACCTTCCGCACCACCGGTACCGGGACACGCTGGTGACGGCCGGCGGGATGCTCGGGGCCGTCTGTGCCGAGTGGCACCTGCACGCCTGGGATCTCGCTCGCTCACTGGGCAAGGACTACTGCCCCGCCGACCCGGACACGCTGGCCGCCGGGTGGCGGGCCGGGCTCCCGCAGCTGCCGCTCGACCTGCCGGAGGACCTGGACCGGCCGGTCGCCAGCAGCCGGGCCGCCCGCCATCCCGCCGCGAGCTGCGCCGCCTCGCCGGGCACCGCGGCCCATGGCGGCGGGCACGGGCACGGTAACCTCGCCGTCGGAGTCGGGCCCGCCCCGGTGGAGGACAGCCCGGTCTGGGCCGCGCTGCTGCGGGCCTCCGGCCGCCTGCTCTGACCACGCCGCCGCGGGCCGGCCGGACCCGACGACGACGGAGCGAGGTGCCGCATGGGCGACGCGCAGCAGGCCGGCGAGCTACGGGACGAGCCCTGAATGCCCTTTGATGTTGCCGCGGCGCGGGCCGCCTACCCGGCGCTCGCCGACGGGTACGCCTACCTGGACGGGGCGGCCGGAACCCAGGTCCCGGCCGTCGTGATCGAGGCCATCAGCGCCGCCTACCGGACCGGGATCGGGAACACCGGGGGCGCGTTCCCGGCCAGCCGCCGCTCGGACCAGCTGGTGGCCGGGTGCCGGCAGGCGGTCGCCGACCTGACCGGCGGCAGCGCCGAGGGCGTGATCCTGGGCCCGAACATGACGACGCTCACCTACCGGCTCGCGAACGCGCTGGCCCCGGCCTGGCGCCCGGGCGACGAGGTGGTCGTCTCCCGGCTGGATCACGACGCCAACATCCGGCCGTGGCTGCAGGCGGCGGCGCGAGCGGGCGCGGTGGTCCGGTGGGCCGAGGTGGACACGCTGACCGGGGAGCTCCCGGCCGGCCAGTACGACCGATTGATAACGGAACGGACCCGGCTGGTCGCGGTCACCGCGGCGAGCAACATCCTGGGCACCCGGCCGGACGTGCCGGCCATCACCGCCCGGGCCCGGGCCGCGGGCGCGCTGAGCTACGTGGACGGGGTGCACGCCACCCCGCACGGCCCGGTGGACATCGCAGCGCTGGGCGCGGACTTCTACGCCACCAGTTCCTACAAGTGGTCGGGCCCGCACGCGGGCGCGGTGATCGCCGGCCCCGCGCTGCTGGACCGGCTGCACCCGGACAAGCTGCGGCCAGCCCCGGACGAGGTACCTGACCGGTTCGAGCAGGGCACCGCGGCATTCGCCGACCTGGCCGGAGTCACCGCCGCGGTCGAGCACCTGGCCTCGCTGGACCCAGCTGCCGCCGGTACCCGGCGGCAGCGGCTGCTCGCCAGCATGGCCGCGGTCGAGCGCTACGAGCAGGAACTGTTCGGCGTCCTGCTCGGCGGGCTCGCCGCGATGGACCACGTCACGCTGTACGGGAAGGCCGCCAGCCGCACCCCTACCGCGTATTTCACGGTGGCCGGCCATACCCCGGATCAGGTGGCCGAGTACCTCGCCGGGCGCCGCGTCAACGTCTGGAGCGGCGACAACTACGCCTGGGAGCTGACCGGCGCCCTCGGCATCCGCGAATCGGGCTGCGCGGTCCGGGCCGGGCTGGTGCACTACAACGACCGCAGTGACGTGGACCGGCTGCTCGCAGCCGTCGCCGAGCTGCGCTGCTAGCGAGGGACGAATGTGAGCGGGATGGGCCGGGCGGCGGGGTTGATCCCGTATCCGCGCGGCAGCAGCACCCAGCCGCGGTGCAGGTGGTAGAGGATGCGGCGGTGGTAGTAGCCGGGCAGCGCCCGGGGGTGGTCGCGCAAGCGCTCGGCGTAGCGCCGGACTGCGTCCACGTACCGCCAGCTGGGGTTGTAGGCGTGCAAGGCGGAGCCGATGTCACCGGGCGCGCCGTGGTCGGCCAGGAGCCGGGCGGCGGCGAAGATCGCGTTGCGGGTGCGGTAGATGTCGCCGTGCCCGTATATCTTCCAGGTTGACGGCAGGAACTGCATGGGGCCTTGCGCGCCCGCGCTGCTGGGGCCGTTGATGCGGCCGAAATCGGTCTCCACGAAATTGATCGCCGCCAGGTAGAACCAGGCCACTCCGGTCGCGGCCTCGGCGGCCCGGTAGTCGGCACGCAGCGCCGCCAGGTTCTTGGCCGCGACGATGCGCCAGCGGGGCAGCCTGGCCGAGGGCGGCGCCAGCGACGTCAGGTCCGCGCTGGCCGCGATGTCGGCCTCGGCTGCGGCGCGCTGAGCCGGTGCCACCCGGCGGATCACCGCATCGGCCCAGCCGGGATGAGCGGTAATCCGCAGGCAGGCCAGCTGCACGAGCAGTGCCTGGCGGTCCATGGCCGCGGCCGGGGCACCGCCCTGGCCCAGCACCGACTCGGCGGTGGTGAGCAGGGCGGCAAGCCGCCGCGGATCTCCTGCCACCGCGGGCATGGCCCAGGATGGCGCCGTCCCGGCCCGGGCGGGGCCTGAGCGCGGCGGGTGCCCGCTGGCTGCCGCGCAGCCCGCAGCCGAGCAGGCCGCCACCACGGAACCGATCGCCAGCAGCCTGCTCAGCCGGGGCGCGAGCGAGGCAATCACACTGGCATTCAACATAGCCGTGCGGGAAGGGTGACCGCGGGGGTGCGCGGATCTGCGATGAGTTCCGGTGCCGCGCCAGGTCTGACCCGGTAGCCAGCTGAGGGAGAAAGTGATGAGTGCACCCGAAGTCCTGATGGAAGGCGTCGTGTTCGGCGAGTCACCGCGCTGGCACGAGGGGCGGCTCTGGTTCTCCGACTGGGGAGCGAACCAGGTGATCGCGCTTGACGCTGACGGAATCCACGAAGTGGTGGCGACCGTCCCGTCGTTCCCCATGTGCATCGACTTCCTGCCCGATGGACGGTTGCTGGTGGTCGACTCGGCCCAGCGGCAGGTGCTGCGGCGTGACAGGGACGGGTCGCTGGCCCAGCACGCCGATCTTTCCGGTATCTCGGACAAGCCGTGGAACGACATCGTGGTCGACGACCGGGGCAACGCCTACGTCAACAGCATCGGGTTCGACTTTCCTGGCGGCGAGTTCGCGCCGGGACTGGTGGTGCTCGCCACCCCGGACGGCACCGTCAACCAGGTAGCGGACGGCCTCGCGTTCCCCAACGGGATGGCGATCAGCCCAGACGGAGCGACTCTGATCGTGGCCGAGTCATACGCGGAACGGCTCACCGCGTACGACATCGGCGGCGACGGTGGCCTCGGTAACCGGCGCGCCTGGGCGGACACGCCCGGCGACCACCCCGATGGAATCTGCCTGGATGCGGCGGGCGCCGTCTGGTACGCCGACGTCGGCAACCAGCACTGTGTTCGCGTGCGCGAGGGCGGAGAGGTGCTGGCCACTGTCGGCCTGGATCGCGGCGCCTTCGCCTGCGCGCTCAGCCGCGGGCAGGACCCGCGGCTGTTTGTCGTGGGCCAGGCCTGGGGCGGGCCCGGACCCCAGTCGCCGGAACCCACCGGCCGGGTCGTGGCATTCCCCGCGCCCGCACCCGGCGCCGGGAAGCCCTGATGGGTGAAGCTGCACGTGCTGGTCGCTGGCACGCGCCACGCCCTGGCCAGGCCGATGTGGCTGCGCCGCTAATCGAGCGAGTAGCGGTACAGACGGGAATCGCGGAGCTGGAATCCCACCCGCTCGTAGAGGCGCCCGGCGGCCGCCCGGGACGGGCGGGAGGTCAGGTCCACGGTCCGGGCGCCTGCCTGCCGGGCCAGCTCGAGCGCCCGGACCGTGAGCGCCTCGCCG
>DASQSC010000523.1:0-2262 GCA_035642555.1 Streptosporangiaceae bacterium
CTGGAACGCCGCGTAGCTGCCGAATCCCAGCTGGGAAATGAACCGGCTCACGGTCGGGGTGCTCACCCCGGCGTGGGCGGCCAGCCGGGCCGACGATTCCAGCCCGATCGTGGGCGGGCCGGCCAGCAGCGCCCGGGCGACTCGCCGCTCGGACGGTGACAGCTCACCGAGGCGCTGCCGGATCTGCTCGGACACGCTCGGTGCCGTCCCCGCGGGCTGGCCGGCACGCGTCCTGCTCACGGCCTCCGCGGCACGCCCGGGCGGTGGCAGGCCCGGCTCCGGGGGCTTGCGCGGCTCCGTCGGCCCTGACGGCTTGGCCATCTGCCCGCCTCGTAACAAGATGGAAATGATTCGTTCAGGATAGTGCCTTGACCGCAAATTTCGAATCATGTTGTACTGCGTCGGATGCTGGCTGGCCCGCTGTCCCCCCACCGGGAAGCGCACGCGCCCGGCCCGGCTCTTGCCGCGGCCGCGGCCAGGTTCGGCACGCCGGCCTACCTGATGGACCTGGCCACGGTCGCCGCCGCGGCGGCCAGGCTGGAGGCCGCGTTCGGCGCGCCGTGGCTGCGCCTGTACTCGCTCAAGGCCAATGACCTGCCGGCGATCACGTCGTTCCTGCACGGCCGCGGCTGGGGGGCCAGCGTGGTCTCCACCGGGGAGTGGCGGCACGCCCGCGCCGCAGGCGTGGCCAGCGACTCGGTCGCGTTCGAGGGCATCGGCAAGTCCGATGCCCAGCTCGGGTTCGCCGTGGCGGAGGCGGCCGCCGCCGCCCGGTGCGCTGGCTCGCGCTCGAGTCCGGGCAGGAGGCTGCCGTGCTGGCCGGGCTGGCGGCTGCCGCGGGCCTGGGCCGGGACGGGCGGCCGTCGCTGGACGTGCTCGTCCGGCTCAATCCCGAGGTGGCACCCGAGACCCGGGCCGAGTTCGCGGTCGGCGCGCGGGCGAGCAAGTTCGGCATGAGCGACCGGGAGATCCTCGCGCTCGCCGAGACCGGCGCGCTGGCCGGTCCTGGGCTGCGGCTGCGCGGGGTCCAGGTGCACGTGGGGTCGGACCTGACCGATGTCCGGGCGTTCCGCGATGCCGGGGTGCGGGCGGCCCGGCTGCTGGCAGCCCTGCGGGCGGCCCGGCCTGACGCCGGCCGCGGGCTGGACACCATCGATTTCGGCGGCGGGTTCCCGCTGCCGGCGCCCGGCCAGCCCGGACCGAAGGACTTCCGCGACGCCCTGGCCGGGGCGCTTGCCCGGGCGGGCCTGGAGCTGCCGCCGCGCCCCGCCATCGAGCCCGGCCGCTACCTGGTCGGCGCGGCCGGCTGGCTGATCGCCAGCGTCCTGCACGTGCGGCCGGGCACCGGCGGCGATCAGCTGGTGGTGCTCGACGCCGGCATGACCGAGTTCATCCGGCCGGCTCTGTACCGCACCCGCCATCCGGTCTACGCGCTGGCGGACGGGCCCGGCAGCCAGGCCACCCCAGGGTTGCTGGACACCGCCGTGGAAGGGCCGGTCTGCGAGTCGACCGACTCGTTCGGCCGGCACCTGCTGCCGCCGCTGCGCCGCGGCGACCTGGTCGCCATCGGGCAGGCCGGCGCCTATGGCGCCTCGTTTACCTCCCGCTACAACGGCCGCCCCCCGCCCGCGGAGATACTGCTCTGGCCGGATGAATCGCTGGCACCGGGCGAGCGTCCGCCGCTGACGGCAAGTCGGGCCCCTACCTGCAGGGAGTGATGATGTTCGACATTGTGATCACCGGCGGCGAGGTCTACGACGGCACCGGCGGTCCGCCGGCCCGGGCCGACGTCGGGATCGCCGCCGACCGGGTCGCGCGGATCGCCCCGCCCGGCCCGGACGGGCCGGCCGAGGCCGCCACGGTGATCGACGCGGCGGGCAAGGCGGTCTGCCCCGGCTTCATCAACATCCTCAGCCACTCCTACCTCAGCATCCTGCACGACCCGCGGTCGCTGGGAGAGCTGACGCAGGGCGTGACCACCGAGGTGTTCGGAGAGGGCATCTCAATGGGCCCGCTTACCCCGCGCCTGCGGGCCGAGCTCCAGCGCAACCAGCACGGGCTGGAGTACGAGGTCAGCTGGACCCGGCTGGGTGAGTACCTGCGCCACGTCGAGAGCCGCGGCAGCTCGCAGAACGTGGCCTCGTTCATCGGGGCGGGCACGCTCCGGGCCAACGCCGTCGGGTTCGACGACCGGCCCGCCACGGCCGTCGAGCTTGACCGCATGCGGGCGCTGGTGGCCGAGGAGATGGCCGACGGCGCGCT
>DASQSC010000524.1:0-4568 GCA_035642555.1 Streptosporangiaceae bacterium
CCGCGCAGGCGGACGCCGCAAAGACAGCCGAATGGCGCTGGAGGATTCGTGGACCTGAAGTTGGACCACCACAGCAAGGATGGGATCGAGGTCGTCGACGTCGAGGGCGAGATCGACGTCTACACCGCCCCCCGGCTGCGAGAGCTGCTGATCGAGCTCGTCAACGTGGGTCACTACCAGCTCGTCGTGAACATGGAGAAGGTGGAGTTCCTGGACTCCACCGGACTCGGCGTCCTGGTCGGGGGCCTTAAGCGGGTCCGCGCCCACGACGGTTCGCTCGACCTGGTGTGCACCCAGGAGCGGATACTAAAGATCTTCCGGATCACCGGGCTGACCAAGGTCTTCGGCATCCACGACACCGTGGACGAGGCCATCGCCGCCCGGAAATCGGAGAAGTAATAGCGATTTGACCTGCGGAGATGGCCACGGTCGAGATGAGCTTCACCGCGCTGCCCGCGCATGTGCGGACGGCCCGGCTGGTGGCCACCGCGGTGGCCAGGCGCAGCGGCGTTGACGAGTCGCTGCTGGATGAGGTGCGGCTGGCGGTAGGAGAGGCCTGCTCGCGGGCGGTGGAGGCGCATCAGGCGCACTGCCCAGGCAAGCCGGTCCGGGTCGCGCTCACGGGGGCACAGGGACGATTTGAGGTGGTCGTGGCGGACTCCGCGGCTGCCGCGGATGAGGAGGCGGCCGGGGACGGGGAGGCGGTGCCGGCCGGGGCAGCGGCCGCCGCCCGCGACGGTGCCGCGCGCGATGGCGCCGCAGGTGAACGCACGCCCAGGCGCCCCGGACCCCCCCGCTCCGCGCTGCCGGCCGAGCTGGGGCTGGCGGTGATCGCGGGGCTGGCCGACGACGTCGAGATCGACCGCACCCCGGACGGCCTGTCGATCCGCATGAGCTGGCCGGCCAGCAACGGCCAGGACCGGCGCGACACGCACTAGCGCCGGGAACCGGAGCGGCAGGCCGGCAGGCTGGTGCGGACAGTGCCTGCCGGGCGCCGGGCCGGGTTGCGGGCCGGCGGGCGTCCGCGCTGGCAGGCGGCGGCTTGCGGGGTCACCGCGCCCAGCCCGGCGGGGTCTATGGTTTACCTTGACGTAATGCGGGACGCAGAACCCGGCCCCGGGTTCGCGTCCGGCGGCGGGCCTGCGTAAAATCCCGGCTCTATCGAGTGCCGGGCGGCTTTGCGCGACGTTTTCGCCCGGAAAGCCGTGTGCCCACCGGTCAAGGAGGATGGATGTTGAGGCTCAACCTCGCCGCGGGCGGCGGGGCGGTCAGCGTGACCGGTGGCAACCTGACCCTGGTTGTCGTCGTTGCCGTCATCGCGCTGCTCGCGCTTGCCGTGGCGGGCGTGCTGGTGAGGGAAGTGCTCGCCGCCAGCCAGGGCACGCAGAAGATGCAGGAGATCGCCCGGGCAGTCCAGGAAGGCGCCGGAGCGTACCTGCGCCGGCAGTTCAAGACGCTCGGCATCTTCGTGGTCGTGATCTTCTTCGTACTGCTGCTGCTACCAGCCGACGACGCCGGGGTGCGGTGGGGCCGTAGCCTCTTCTTCCTGGTGGGGGCACTGTTCTCGGCGCTGACCGGGTTCACCGGCATGTCGCTGACGGTCCGCGGCAACGTCCGGGTGGCCGCCGCGGCGAAGGAGACCGGCGAGCGCCACGCGATGCGGATCGCGTTCCGCACCGGCGGCGTGGCCGGGATGTTCACGGTCGGCCTCGGCCTGTTCGGCGCCGCGGTGGTGGTCCTCATCTACCGTGGCAACGCCCCCAGCGTGCTGGAGGGCTTCGGGTTCGGCGCCGCCCTGCTGGCCATGTTCATGCGGGTCGGCGGCGGCATCTATACCAAGGCCGCGGACGTGGGCGCGGACCTGGTGGGCAAGGTGGAGAAGGGCATCCCGGAGGACGACCCGCGCAACGCCGCCACCATCGCCGACAACGTGGGCGACAACGTCGGCGACTGCGCGGGCATGGCGGCCGACCTGTTCGAGTCGTATGCGGTCATGCTGGTGGCCGCGCTGATCCTGGGCAAGGTCGCGTTCGGGAACTACGGCATGGTGTTCCCGCTCATCGTTCCGATGATCGGCGTGGTGACCGCGGTGGTCGGCATCTTCGTGGTCCGCCCCCGGCGGGGCGACCGCAGCGGCATGAGCGCCATCAACCGCGGGTTCTTCGTCTCCGCCATCATCTCCCTGCTGCTGGTGATCGGCGCCGCCTTCCTCTACCTGCCGGACAAGTTCAGCCAGCTCACGGGGGTCAGCAACAGCGGCATCCTGTCGCATGCCGGCAGCCCGCGCTGGCTGGCCATCGGCGCGGTGATCATCGGCCTGGTGCTCGCCAGCGCCATCCAGCTGCTGACCGGGTACTTCACCGAGACCACCCGGCGGCCGGTGAAGGACATCGGCCAGAGCTCAGAAACCGGCGCCGCCACGGTGATCCTGTCCGGCGTGTCGACCGGGCTGGAGTCGGGCGTTTACTCGGCGCTGGTGATCGGCGCCGCCGTCTACGGGGCGTTCCTGCTCGGTACCGGCAACGCCACGCTGGCGCTGTTCGCGGTCGCTCTCACCGGCACCGGCCTGCTCACCACCGTCGGCGTCATCGTGTCCATGGACTCGTTCGGCCCGGTTACCGACAACGCGCAGGGCATCGCTGAGATGTCGGGCGAGATCGAGGGGGAGGGCGCGCAGGTTCTCACCCATCTCGACGCCGTCGGCAACACCACCAAAGCCATCACGAAGGGCATCGCGATCGCGACCGCGGTGCTGGCGGCGACCGCCCTGTTCGGCTCGTTCCGCACCACGGTGGAGGACGCGCTGGGCAAGGCCTCCGGCACCTTCAGCCTGTCGGTGGACAAGCCGAACGTGCTGGTCGGCGTCATCGTCGGGGCGGCGGTCGTGTTCCTGTTCGCCAGCCTGCTGATCCGGGCGGTGGGCCGGGCCGCGCAGCGGGTGGTGATCGAGGTCAGGGAGCAGTTCCGGGCCCACCCCGGGATCATGGACTTCACCGAGAAACCCGAGTACGGCCGGGTGGTGGACATCTGCACCCGCGACTCGCTGCGAGAACTCGCGACTCCCGGCTTGCTGGCGGTGCTGACCCCGATCGCCGTCGGGTTCGCGTTCGGCTACGCGCCGCTCGGCTCGTACCTGACCGGCGCCATCGCGGCCGGGGTGCTGATGGCGGTCTTCCTCGCCAACTCCGGCGGTGCCTGGGACAACGCCAAGAAGCTGGTCGAGGACGGGTTCCACGGCGGCAAGGGCTCGGAGGCGCATGCCGCCACGGTCATCGGCGACACCGTGGGCGACCCGTTCAAGGACACGGCCGGCCCCGCGATCAACCCGCTCATCAAGGTGATGAACCTGGTCTCGCTGCTGATCGCCACCAGCGTGGTCAAATACAGCAGCAACACCGGGCTCCGGGCCGGGGTGGCCATCGGCGCCGTGGCCATCGTGGTGGCCGCGATCGTGATCTCCAAGCGCCGTTCCGCCTCGCTGACCGCCGGCGGGCCGTCGGACGGCGGGATGGCGGCCGGCGCGCAGGGCCCGGACGGCACCGAGACCTCGGCCGGGATCCCCGGGCAGGCCGCGCCGGCGGGCACAGGCAACCAGGAGGCCGCCCGCCAGGCGCCGAGCTGACGGGCGGGGCGCGGAGGGAGCCAGGGGATCAGCGGGGCACGGACCTGACATACGGGTCCCGCCGGGCGGATCAGCGGGCGGGCGGATCCGCGTCGGCCGCCTCCACCTCGTCCCGGGAGATGCCGAGCAGGTACAGCACGGTGTCCAGGTACGGCACGCTGACCGAGGCGTCAGCCGCGTCCCGGAGCACCTGCTTGGCGTTGAACGCCACCCCGAGCCCGGCGGCCGCGATCATGTCCAGGTCGTTCGCCCCGTCCCCGATGGCGACCGTCTGGCTGAGCGGCACGCCGGCCTGGGCGGCGAACTGCCGTAGCGCCTCGGCCTTGCCGCTGCGGTCGATCACCGGCCCGGACAGCCGCCCGGTGAGCTTGCCGCCGGTGATCTCCAGCGTGTTGGCCGCCGCGTAGTCCAGCCCGAGCCCCGCCACCAGCCCGTCGGTGATCTGGGTGAACCCGCCGCTGACGATCCCGCACCGGTACCCGAGCCGGCGCAGGGTCCTGATCAGCGTCCTGGCCCCCCGCGCCAGCCGCAGCTGCTGCCGGACCTCGGCCAGCACCTGCTCGTCCAGGCCGGCCAGCAAGGCCACCCGTTCCCGCAGCGAGGCAGCGAAGTCCAGGTCACCGCGCATGGTGGCGGCGGTGACCTTCGCGACCTGCTCTGAGCACCCGGCCCTGGCCGCCAGCAGGTCGATCACCTCGCCGTCGATGAGGGTGGAGTCCACGTCCATAACCACCAGCCGCATGGCGCGCCGGTCCAGGCCGCCGCGCTGGACGGCCACGTCCACTCCCTGCTCGGCCGACTCGCGGGCGAGCGCGGTCCGCAGCCAGTCCGGGTCGGCCCCGGACACGGCCAGCTCGATGCAGGTGACCGGCCGGTCGGCGAGCCGGTCGATGCGGTCGATGTTGGCGCCGTTCGCAGCGACCCGGCCGGCGATGGCGGCCACGGC
>DASQSC010000525.1:0-3812 GCA_035642555.1 Streptosporangiaceae bacterium
CAGGGGTACGGCCGGATCGTCAACCTGTCGTCCAGCTCCGCGCTCGGCAACCGGGGCCAGGTCAACTACTCGGCTGCGAAGGCCGGGATGCAGGGCTTCACCAAGACGCTGGCGATCGAGCTGGGCCGGTTCGGGATCACCGCCAACGCGGTGGCGCCCGGCTTCATCGTCACCGACATGACCGCGGCCACCGCGGCCCGGGTGGGCATGGGCTTCGAGGAATTCCAGCAGGCGGCGGCGACCCAGATCCCGGTCCGCCGGGTCGGCCAGGTCGAGGACGTGGCGCACGTCATCTCGTTCCTGTGCGGCGAGGGCGCAGGGTTCGTATCGGGCCAGGTCATCTACGTGGCGGGCGGCCCGCTGTGCTAGCCGAGCCCGCACTGAGCGAGCGCGACCACGAGCTCCGCGAACGGGTGCGGGAGTTCCTGGCGGGCCACGACCCGGCGGCGCTGGGCAGGCAGGCATTCCTGGATGCCAGGTTCGACGCGGGGCTGGCGGCCGTGCATTACCCGGAAGGCCTGGGCGGCCTCGGCCTGCCTCGCTCGCTGCAGCGGGCGGTGGACGAGGAATTCGCCGCCGCCGGGGCGCCGGGAAACCGGCCGGAACGGAACGGCATCGGGCTGGGCATGGCGGCCCCGACGATTCTCGCGTTCGCGGCCCAGGAGCAGCAGGCGCGCTGGCTGCGGCCGCTCTGGACGGGCGAGGAGATCTGGTGCCAGCTTTTCAGCGAGCCGGGCGCTGGCTCCGACCTGGCCGGGCTGGCCACCCGCGCGGTCCGCGCCGAGGACGGCGGGGACTGGATGGTTACCGGGCAGAAGGTGTGGACCTCGTCCGCCCACCGCGCCCGGTGGGGGCTGCTGCTCGCCCGCACCGACCCTGACCTGCCCAAGCACGCTGGCCTGACCTACTTCGCATGCGACATGAGCCAGCCCGGCGTGGATGTGCGGCCGCTCCGCCAGCTCACCGGCGAGGCCGAGTTCAACGAGGTGTTCCTGACCGACGCGACGATCCCGGACGCGGACCGGATCGGGGAGGTGGGCGACGGCTGGCAGGTCGCCCGCGGCACGCTCATGAACGAACGGGTCGCCATCGGCAGCGGCACCGCACAGCCCCGGGAAGGCGGCATGGCCGGCCTGGCCGCTTCGGCCTGGCGGGAGCAGCCGGAGCTGCGCACCCCCGGCCTGCACGACCGGCTGCTGCGGCTGTGGGCCGACGCCGAGGTAGCCCGGCTGGCCGCCGAGCGGCTGCGGCAGCAGCTCGCCTCGGGCCAGCCCGGCCCGGAAGGGTCCGCCGCCAAGATCGTCTTTGCCCGGCTCAACCAGGAGCTCTCCGCGTTCGAGCTGGAGCTGGCGGGCGCGGCCGGGCTCCGGTACGACGACTGGACCATGCGGCGGCCGGAGACCGTGAACTTCTACTCTCGCGGTCCCGGTTACCGTTACCTGCGGGCCCGGGGCAATTCGATCGAGGGCGGGACCTCCGAGATCCTCCGCAACATCATCGCCGAGCGGGTACTCGGCCTCCCGGCCGAGCCCCGCACCGACACCGGCCTGCCCTGGAAGGACCTGCCCCGGTGAGCGCGCCAGTGGCCAGTCCCGGATTGCCGGACCTGCGGTACGGGGAGGCGGAGGAAGAGCTGCGGGCAGCGGTCCGCAAGCTGATCGCCGACCGGAGCCCGCTGACCACGGTGCTCGCCCGGGCCGAGACCGCCGACCCGTACGACCCCGGCACCTGGCAGGCGCTGGCGGCCGACCTGGGATGCGCCGGCCTGCTGATCCCGGAATCCCGCGGCGGGGCCGGTGCCAGCTACCGGGAAGCGGCAGTGGTGGCGGAGGAAACCGGTCGTGGTGCCCTCCCCGTTCCATATCTCGCAAGCGCGGTCATGGCAACGGCGGCGCTGCTGCCGTCCGCCGATGAGCTGCTGGCGGCGCTGGCGGACGGCAGCGTGACCGCCGCGCTGACGGTGCCGTTCACGACGATGCCGCCCGCCGTGTCGGGCGCCGCGCTCGCCAGCGGGGTGCGGGTGGGCCGGCCCGGGCCCGGCGATCCGGCCGGGCAGGCGAGGCTCACCGGCACCGTCGCGGGGGCCGCGGACGCGCTCCCGGCCGGCGTGCTGCTGGTCCCCGCGGACGGGGTGCCGTTCGGGCTGTACGCGGTGGACGCGAGCGCGCCGGAGGTGACCGTCAGCCCGGTGGTGTCGCTGGACACCACCCGCCCGCTGGCCGACCTGACGTTCGCGAACGCGCCCGCCCGGCCGGTCGCGACCGGGGAGGCGGCCGCGGCGGCGGTGTCCGCGGCCCTGACCGCGGGCGCTGCCATGCTCGCCTGCGAGCAGCTGGGAGTGGCGCAGCGGTGCCTTGAGATGACGGTCGCCTACCTCAAGGAACGACGGCAGTTCGGCCGGGCGGTCGGGTCGTTCCAGGCGCTCAAGCACCGGCTGGCCGATGTGTGGGTGGCCCTGATCCAGGCCCGGGCGGCCGCCCGGTACGCCGCGGCCTGCCTGGCCGACGGCGACCCGGACACGCCGGTCGCGGTGGTGCTCGCCAAGTCCGCCTGCGGTGAGGCGGCCGTGCAGGCGGCGCAGGAATGCGTGCAGCTGCACGGCGGCATCGGGTTCACCTGGGAGCACCCGGCGCACCTGCTGCTCAAGCGGGCCAGGAGCGGCTCGGCCGGGTTCGGGACCCCGGACCGGCACCGGGCGGCCCTGGCCGGCCTGGTCAACCTGCCGCCGCCCGGCGGTTCCATCGGCTAAACCAGCACTGATCGTGATCGGGGAGGATTCTCAGTCATTATCGCTGAGAATCCTCCCCGCTGATGGCTGGGCGAGAGGAGGCGGGCGATGGAGTCCGTGACGGGCGCGGGGGCTGTGGTGACGGGAGCCGGGGCCGTGGTGACGGGGGCCGGGGCCGTGGTGACGGGGGCCGGGAGCGGGATCGGGGCCGCGCTCGCCCGGCGCCTGGCCGCCGAGGGCGCCCGGGTGGTGGTCAACGACATCGACGCCGGCGCGGCCAGCGCGGTCGCGGCGAGCTGCGGTGCCACCGCCGTGCCCGGTGACGCGGCGACCGAGGACGGCGTCGCGGCGCTGGTGGGCGTGGCCCGGGAGACACTCGGCGAGATCGACCTGTTCTGCGCCAACGCGGGTGTCGCGCGGCCGGGCGGCGAGCAGGCGGCCGAGGCCGACTGGGCGGCTTCCTGGGACGTCAACGTCATGGCGCACGTCCGCGCGGCGCGGCTGCTGCTGCCGGACTGGCTGGCGCGCGGCCGGGGCCACCTGATCTGCACGGTGTCAGCGGCGGGCCTGCTCACCATGCTGGGCTCGGCGCCCTACTCGGTCACCAAGCACGCGGCGCTGGCGTTCGCTGAATGGCTGGCCGCCACCTACGCGCACCGGGGCATCACCGTGCAGGCGCTGTGCCCGCAGGGGGTGCGCACCCCGATGCTGGCGGCCAGCGGGCCCGCGGCCGAGCTGCTGCTGGCCGGCTCCGCGATCGAGCCGGAGCAGGTCGCGGACGCGGTGCTGGCGGGCATCGCGGACGGGCGGTTCCTCATCCTGCCGCACCCCGAGGTGGCCGCGATGTACGCGGGCCGCGCCGCCGAACCCGGCCGGTGGCTGGGCGGCATGAACAAGCTCCAGCGCAAGCTGGAAGCCGCGCCCGGGGCGGCCGGGGCGGACGGGGAGGCACCAGCCGCCCCGTCGTGATTACCCTGCGGGCGGCGTAACCGGCAATACGCTGGCATGCTGTCGGAATGGACCATGCAGCCACCGGGACCCTGCACCACATCGAGCTCTGGGTACCCAGCCTGGTGCGGGCGGC
>DASQSC010000526.1:0-4196 GCA_035642555.1 Streptosporangiaceae bacterium
GGTCTGGCTGGCGGTCACCAGCGGGCTGGCGGCCGCGGCCGTCGCGGTCATGCTCGTGCCCGGTTCGCCCACTGGATCCCTGCTGTCGCTGCCGCCGACCGAGAAGGCGATCATTGCGCAGCCGGCGGCCACCCAGCCCCCCGGCAGCCCGGCCGCCCGGCGGGCCGCCCCCCGGAACGGCGTCCCGCAGGCGGGCCCGGTGGACAGCGGCCAGGCCGCGCTGCCCGGGCCTTCCCCGGCGCTGATAATCGCGCACCCGGCGGCCTCGTCGCCGGCCCCCAGTCCCACCCACCACAAGCGGTCAACCGGGTCGCCGTCCCCGCGGCCTTCCCCCGGCCCCAGCCAGACACCGACGACCACGCCGCCGACGACTCCGCCGCCGCCGACGACGCCGCCGCCGTCCCCGACGACCGAGCCCCCGACAACCCAGCCGCCAACGACACCTGCCTCGACCGCGCCATCGTCCTAGAGGGGTGACCCAGGCGGCCGGGTCACGGCCAGTCGGCCATGGTCGGCGCCGCCGCGGGGGACCCGCCGCGCAGACACAACCGGGGGGCGCCGGCGGGCGCCCCCCGGTTTGCCGCGTGTCAGGCGGCCATGGCCGGCTGCGAGACCGCGGGCTGCAGCGCCAGCTCCAGCACCTCGCGGACGTCGCTGACCGGGTGGATGTCCAGCCTGGCCCGCACCTCCTCGGGCACGTCGGCCAGGTCCGGCTCGTTCCGCTGCGGAATGATGACCTGCTTGATCCCCGCCCGGTGCGCGGCGAGCAGCTTCTGCTTCACGCCGCCGATCGGCAGCACCCGGCCGGTCAGCGAGACCTCGCCGGTCATCGCCACGTCGGACCGGGCCAGCCGTCCCGACAGCAGCGACGCCAGTGCGGTCGTCATGGTGACGCCCGCGCTCGGCCCGTCCTTGGGCACGGCGCCGGCCGGCACGTGGACGTGGATGCCACGCTCCTTCAGGTCGGCTACCGGCAGCTCAAGCTCCGCGCCGTGCGAGCGCAGGTAGGAGAGGGCGATCTGGGCCGACTCCTTCATGACGTCGCCGAGCTGCCCGGTGAGCGTGACCCCGGTCGGGCCCGTCTCCGGGTCGGCCAGCGATGCCTCGATGAACAGCACCTCGCCGCCGGTTCCGGTCACCGCCAGGCCGGTCGCCACCCCGGGCACCGCCGTCCGCTCCGCCGACTCCGGCGTGAACCGCGGGTGGCCCAGGTAGCCGGTCAGCTCGTCCGGGCCGACCGTCACCGGCAGCCCGGTCTCGCTCACCGCCGCGCCGGCGGCGACCTTCCGCAGCACCTGAGCGATGCTCCGCTCCAGCGCCCGGACGCCCGCCTCCCTGGTGTACTCGGCGGCCAGCCGGTGCAGCGCGTCGCTGGTGATGGCCACCTCGGCGGCGGCGAGCCCGGCCCGCTCCAGCTGCCGCGGCAGCAGGTGGCCGGCGGCGATGGTGACCTTCTCGTCCTCGGTGTAGCCGTCCAGCGTGATCAGTTCCATCCGGTCCAGCAGCGGGTCCGGGATCGCCTCCGCCACGTTGGCGGTCGCGATGAACAGCACGTCGGACAGGTCGAGCTCGACCTCCAGGTAGTGGTCGCGGAACGTGTGGTTCTGCGCCGGGTCGAGCACTTCCAGCAGCGCCGCCGTGGGGTCGCCACGGTAGTCGGCGCCGAGCTTGTCGACCTCGTCCAGCAGGATGACCGGGTTCATGGCCCCGGCCTCCCGGATGGCCCGCACGATCCGGCCCGGCATCGCGCCGACGTAGGTGCGCCGGTGGCCGCGGACCTCGGCCTCGTCCCGGACGCCACCCAGTGCCACCCGCGCGAACTTCCGGCCCATCGCCCGTGCCACCGACTCGCCCAGGGAGGTCTTGCCGACTCCGGGCGGTCCGGCCAGGGCCAGTACCGCGCCGCTGCGGCGGCCGCCCACCACGGCGAGCCCCTTGTCGGCGCGGCGCTTGCGCACCGCCAGGTACTCCACGATGCGGTCCTTGACGTCGGTCAGCCCGGCGTGGTCGGCATCGAGCACCTCCCGGGCGCCGGTGATGTCGTACGCGTCGCTGGTGCGCGTGTTCCAGGGAATCTCGAGGATCGTGTCCAGCCAGGTACGGATCCACCCTGCCTCGGGGGAGCCGTCGGGGGTGCGCTCCAGCCGGTCCGCTTCCTTCCGGGCCGCTTCGGCCACCTTTTCCGGCAGGTCAGCGGCCTCGATCCGGGCCTGGTAGTCGTCTTCCCCGCCCTCGGCGCTGCCGTCGAGCTCGGACAGCTCCTTGCGGATGGCCGCTAGCTGCTGGCGCAGCAGGAATTCCCGCTGCTGCTTCTCCATGCCCTCGCGCACATCGTTCTGGATGGTCTCGGCAACGTCGAGCTCGGCGAGCTGTTCGCGCGCCCAGCCGACCAGCTTTTCCAGCCGCTCGGCCGGATCGGCGGTCGCCAGCAGCTCCTGGCGCTGCGGCATGGTCAGGTACCCGGCGTAGCCGGCGCTGTCGGCCAGCGCCGACGGGTCGGTGATCCGCTGCAGCACGTCCACCAGCTGCCAGGCGCCCCGCTTCTGCAGGATCGCGGCAGCCAGCCCGCGGTACTCGCGGGCGAGTTCCTGCGCGCGGGCCCCGGCCGGCGGCTCGTCCAGCACCGTGCCCTCGACCCACAGCGCGGCGCCGGGCCCGGTGGTGCCCACGCCGATCTGCACCCGGGACAGCCCGCGGATGACCGCGGCGGGCTCGCCGCTAGGCAGCCGCCCGGTCTGCTCGATGGCCCCGAGCGCGCCCACCGCCGAATACTTGCCGTCCACCCGCGGCACCAGCAGGATCTGCGGCTTGCCATCGGCGGTCGCGGTACCTGGCCGGCCAGCGGATATCTCCGCCGCCTCAACAGCCGCCCGTGCCTCGGCGTCCGAGATGTCCAGCGGCACCACCATGGTCGGCAGCACCACCGTGTCGTCGAGCGGCAGCACGGGCAGCGAAAGCGTTGTGCTCATCGCCACTTCCTCACAGCCTCGTTGGTTGTAGCTTCAACAACGGGTCGCCGCGGAACGTTTCATGCCGGCGTTCGCCGTCAGCGGACGTAGGGCGCGGCCCCGGTTCGGCGTCCGCCTTCCGCCGGATCCGTTCCTTTCATTCCGAACGGTGATGCCGCAGGCAACTGTCCAGCGTCAGTAAATCGATCTTGAATTCGATGAATATCAGCTGAGACAGTCATCGATCGATGATAATATCGACTCACGTTGCGGGACCGGTTGCGGGGCAGCCGGAGCGCCCAGAACGGAAGCCCGCAGCCGGGGGCGGACGAGCAGAGCTCCCGGCCAAGGCGTCAGCCACACCGCAACGCAGGGCGGAAGAGCCGGGCCGAGCGCACGGCTGGCGGAAGGCCAAGGGGGAAGGCGCCGAGCGGAAGGCCCCGGGCGGAAGGCCAAGAGGGAGGGCCCCGGGCGGACGGCCCCGGGCGGAAGGCCCCGGGCGGAAGGCCAAGAGGGAGGGCCCCGGGCGGAAGGCCCCGGGCGGAAGGCCCCGGGCGGACGGCTCCGGGCGTCAACGGGCAGGAGGTGAGCAGGATGCCAGCAGCAGGTGCCGACCTGGCGGAGCCGGGCACGGCGGCCCAGCGGCCGGATGCGCCGGGCCGCCGGCGGGACACGGCGCGGCGGGAGCCGGGCACGGCGGCCCAAGGGCTTAGCCCGGCGGACAAGTGGCTGGCGCGCCTGCGCCTGCCCGCTGATCACGAAGCGGAACTGGCCGCCGAGGCGGAATCGCTGGCGGCCTTAGGCTGGCCGCAGCTTCTTGCCGGGGAAGCACCGGCCGCGGCGGACGAACCGGCGGCCGGTGCTGGCAGCGGGCCGCCGGACGGGGACCTGGCGTGGCTGGCCTGCCTGCCGGGGGCGCTGATCACCGAGTACGCCGACGCGGCGGCGGTGCCGCCATCGCGGGAAGTGCTGAAGGCAGGGTTCTGGGACCGGTCGGGGCACGCCGGCCTGGGGTTCGCGTCCGGCGGCAACGCCGACACGTTGCCGCCCGGGCCGGTGCTGGCCGGGCTGGCCGGCCGCGCCTGGGCAGGCGGTCTTGCCGCGCTGACCGACGACGAGCTGATCGGCCTGCTGCGGGCCGGGCGGAGGCTGGCTTCCTGGTCGGCGGCGCTGGAACTGGCGGCCGCCGGCGAGGTGATGGGCCGCCGCTATGCCGAGGCGGAGGCGACCGGGGACACCCGCGACGCC
>DASQSC010000527.1:0-2137 GCA_035642555.1 Streptosporangiaceae bacterium
GGCGGTGGACTGGCTGGCCGAGCACGGCTACCAGCCCGAGTTCGGCGCCCGGCCGATGCGGCGCACCATTCAGCGGGAGGTCGACAACCAGCTCTCCCGGATGCTGCTGGACGGGATCATCCTGCCCGGCCAGGAGGTGGATGTGGGCGTCTCCGACGGGCGGCTGACGTTCAACGTGAACGAGCATCAGCCGGCCAGCCGGTGACCGCCAGCGCCGTAGCAAGGATGATGGCCCGCACTGGTACGCACGTGCTAGCCCGAAGGCTACTTTCCAGTAACCGTCGCACTCCGGGCATTTACTCTGCGTAGTCGGATCAGGGCGCCGACCAGGCACGATGTCTCGCCCGGGGCATCTGTGCTAATGCCGCCTTAGCTGGGCAGACTAGCGCACAGTGGTAACCTCGCACTCGATCGCGATAGTGGTGCACACGGGACGTAACTTAGTGACAGGTGGGGCACGCCCGGGCCGCTGGCGACGAGGAGCGGGAATCTGCCGGCGGCGCCGGCCCGGGGCCGTCCTGCGGGGCCGATGCCTGTTACTCCGCTGCCAGCCGCACCGCTCGGCGCGCGGCGAGCGGCTCACAGCGACCGCAGGCAGGTCAGCAGGTGGGGGGTGACGATGGAGCAGCCGGCGCTAGAACGGCGGAAGGGCGGCCCGGGGCGGCGCAGCACCGACCGGGTGCCCACGCGGGCCGCCGACCCGCAGGCCATCCAGGGACTGCTGCACGAGCTCGGTAATGAGATGACCGCGCTCTCGTACCTCGTCGAGTCGGTGCGCGAGGATGCCCCGCTGCCTGGGGACTCCGGGCTCCGGCTGGAGCTGCTGTCAGGGGAAATGAGCCGGCTGCTGGAGATCATCGAGAACGGCATGCGCGGGCTGCGTGGCACTCAGGGCCCGGACGAAGCCATCGAGATTGACCTGCGTGCGCTGGCCGGCCAGGTGGCGCACCTCGGGGCGCTCGCCCATGCCGCCGACGTGACGCTGCTCCCCGGCCCCGGCGTGCGCCTGCTGGCCAGTCCCGCGGTGCTGTGGCGGGTGCTGGCCGACGTGGTGGACACCGCGGCCCGGGTCGCGGGGCACGGGGGGCAGGTGACGGTGTCGGTCGGCCAGGCCGGGGATACGGTCATCGAGGTGACCGGCAGCGGGCGCGGCTCCGGCAGCGGCCCGCCCGGCAAGGCCTGGCCCCGGCTCGGAGCCGCGACCTCACTGCTGCACTCCCGCGGCGGCACGCTGGAGATCAGGTCCCCGTCGGCCGACGGCGGCACCGTGGTGCGGATCACCCTGCCATCGCGGGTGGACCCGGCCTATGCCTCGGCGGGCGCCGGCCGAGGCGAGTGATCAAGTTGACCAGCGTCGTAGTCGGCGATGACCACAAGGTGTTTCTCGACGCCTTGTTCGTGGTCCTGACGCAACGCGATTTCGCGGTCACCGTCACCCGCACGATCCTCGAGACCATCGAGGCCGTATCCCGCCACAAGCCCGACGTGTGCCTGATCGACCGCCACTTCGCTGACGACGACGCGGTCGCCGCGATCTCCCGGATGCTGGCCGCCAGCCCGGACACCAAGGTGCTGGTGCTCAGCGCCGACCCGGACACCGAGGGCGTGCTGGCGGCGCTGCGCCGGGGGGCATCCGGCTACCTGCACAAGACCCGGGGGGTGGGCGCGCTGACAGCGGCGATCAACCGGGTCCTGCGCGGAGAGGTGGTGGTGGACGTCCCGAAGGCGCCCGCCAGCCGCCGTCCGCCCGGCCAGGACGGCGTGCGCCGGCTTGCCTCCTACCTCACCGGGCGGGAGCGTGAGTGCCTGCGGCTGCTGGTCGAGGGCCTCGACACCGCCACCATGGCGACCAAGCTCGGGGTCTCCCGCGCCACCGTTCGCACCCATGTGCAGTCCCTGCTGACCAAGCTGGGCGTGCACTCCCGGCTGGAGGCGGCGTCGTTCGCGGTCCGGTACCGGCTGCTGGACAACGACGGCAAGCAGCCGCCCGGGCTTCGGGGCAGCTGACCAGCGCCGCCCTATGCCCTCACGCCGGGCCGGGGAGCCGGGCCGGCCGCGGGCTCCCGCCTCGCCTGACGGCGCCGGATGACCCGGCGGGCTCCCCAGCTGCCGCCCGCCAGCACCACCAGCACCAGCA
>DASQSC010000528.1:0-2533 GCA_035642555.1 Streptosporangiaceae bacterium
CCGCCAGCACGTCAAGGCGGAAGCGGGTGCCGGCGACCGCGGCCGCGGCAACCGCCTCCCTGGCCGGCCCGGGCAGCTCGGCCAGCCGGGCGGCGGCGATCGCCCGCACCGAGCCGGGCACCTGGCTCTCCGCGCCCGCGGCTGCCCCGGACCGGCCGGCCAGCAGCCGGATCAGCTCGGTGGCGAGGAACGGGTTCCCGCCGCTGCGGTCACAGATGGTGCGGGCGAGATCCGGCCCGGCCGGGCGGCCGGTGGCCGCGCTGATCAGGTCGGCCACCTCGGCGGGGGTGAGCGGCTGCAGGCCGATGGTGAGAGCCAGGTGCATGAGCGTGCCCCTGACTTCGAGCCGGTCCTGCCAGGCGAGGTCGCTGTCGCGGGCGGCGCCCAGTACCATCACCGGCGTTCCCCGGAGCGACGGCGCCAGCTCCGACAGCAGCCGCAGCGACGAGGCGTCGGCATCGTGCAGGTCATCGATGATCAGCAGCAACGGCCGCCGGGCGGCCGTGGCGGCCACCAGCTCGGCGAGGTCGAACACCAGCTGCGAGCGGGCGCCTTCCGGGTCCCCCGGGAGCGGCCTGCCCGCCGCGGCCAGGCCGGTGAGATAGGGCGAGTCGCCGACCAGCCGTGCCGCCGCGGTGTCGGCGCCCGCCAGCGCGCGTACCACTTGCGACCACGGGCGCAGCGCGGCCCCGGCGGCCGCGGGCGGGCACCAGCTCCGGACGGTCTGGAATCCTTGGGCCCGGCCGGCTGCCTCCTCCAGCAGCCTGCTCTTGCCGATCCCGGGCTCGCCGGTCAGCAGCAGCAGCGAGCCGCGCGACGCCCGCGCAGCGGCGAGCGCCGCGTCGATATCTGCCAGCGCCCCAGCCCGCGCCACCAGCGGAAACAGCGCCATCGTCCCGACCCCCCGATGACTATCATTGTCCCCCGGACCCGGCGGGCTACGGCCGCCGGAGCGCCGGCCCGCTCACGACCGCGGCCAGGCTGCGGTCTTTCATCTGGCCGCGATGGCCTCTACCGAATCGAGTTGCCCCGCCGCAACGTCCATGACCAGCTCATAGGCTTGGTCGTTGGTCAGGGTGAGGCGGCGGCCGTTCATCCCGAGAAAGGCGATCACCGCTGCCAGTGCGAGGCGTGCGGCTGCGGATTCCAGCAGACCGTAGTCGCGTACCTCTGGCGCATGCCCAAGTGAGCGCTCAGCGATGTGAAACTGCATGGGGCGGCCCTCATGCTCGGCACGGCGGCGCAGCGCCCTTGCCTCGGCCTCGGTGAGCCGCAATGTCATTGCCACATCGCTGGTATCACCGGTGATACCACATCGGAGAGCGGTACCAGGGGCGCAACCGCGCCCCGCCCGGGTGCATCATTGGCGGGTGCCACTGTTCGAATTTGAGGGCCGCGCGCCGAAGGTCAGCCCCGAGGCGTGGCTAGCGCCCACCGCCACGCTGGTCGGAGACGTGCTGGTGGAGGCCGAGGCGTCGGTCTGGTACGGCGCCGTGCTCCGGGCCGACTTCGGGCCGATCGTGGTCCGCCGGGGAGCCAACATCCAGGACGGGTCGGTCCTGCACGGCGGCGCCGACCCGGTGACGGAGGTCGGCGAGGGCGCGACCATCGGCCACCTGTGCGTGGTGCACGGCGTGGTGATCGGAGCCGAGGCACTGGTGGGGAACGGGGCCACGGTGCTCGACGGGGCGGTCGTCGGCAGCCGGGCGCTGATCGCCGCCGGGGCCACCGTGCCGCCGGGAATGACCATCCCGGACGGCATGGTCGCGGCCGGGGTCCCGGCCCGGGTCATGGGCGAGGTCCGCGGCGGGGCGAAGCAGTGGGTGGACACCAACCCCGGGCTATACCGGGCGCTGGCCCGGCGGCACGCGGCAGGGGTCCGCCCGGTTCCCGGCGGAGACTGACGGGAGGACCCGTGGGTGCGCAGCGGCCGGTGTTCGTTTTCGGCTGTCCCCGCTCGGGGACGACGCTGCTGCAACTGATGCTGCACGCCCACCCCCGGATCGCGATCCCGCCCGAGACCCGGTTCGTGCTGACCGCCTACCGCGCCCGCACCGGCTGGGACCTCCGCACCGAGGCCGGTCGGCGCGCGCTGGCCCATTGGATCACCCGCAGGCGGGAGTCGCTGTTCGCCGACCTCGGCCTGGACGGTGGCGAGATCACCGAGGAGATCGCGGCCGGCCCGCCCACCCTCGGCTCCGCGCTGGGAGCGGTCTTCCGCGCCTACGCCCGGCGGTTCGGCAAGCCGCGCTGGGGCGACAAGCGGCCGGGCTACTACGAGGAGATACCGGGCCTGCTCCGGATGTTCCCCGATGCCCAGCTCGTGCACCTGATCAGGGATGGCCGTGACTGCGTCGCGTCCCTGAAGTCCATGCCGTGGTTCAAGCAGGACATCTACGCCGCCATCTCCACCTGGAACGAGGCGGTCGACAGCGGCCGCCGGGCCGCCCGGCGGCTGCCGCCCGGCACCTGCTTCGAGCTGCGCTACGAGGAACTGGCCGCCAGCCCGGTGCCGCAGCTGACCGCGCTGTGC
>DASQSC010000529.1:0-4932 GCA_035642555.1 Streptosporangiaceae bacterium
CGGCATGACCTACTTCTCCGCGCTCCGGCCCTTCAGCGAGCTGTGGGTGGCGCAGCGGTTCGCGGCGCTGACCCAGTACCACGACGTGTTCCGGAGCTGCAACCGGGCGTTCCACATCGACCCGGCCCGGCGGCTCGACCACTGGTGCGGGCAGTGCGACAAGTGCTGCTTCATCGACCTGATCCTGGCCCCGTTCCTGCCCGCGGCCGAACTGGCGAAGATTTTCGGCGGCGCCGAGCCGCTGGCGGACCCGTCGCTGGCCGGGCGGTTCCGTAACCTGCTCGGCACCTCGGCGGAGGCGGGGGGGTCCGGGGCGTCCTCCCCCGAGGGCCGCACCGGCAAGCCGTTCGAGTGCGTGGGCGACGTGAGCGAGTGCCGGGCGGCAGCGGTGCTGGCCGCGCAGCGGCCCGACCGGGCGGGCACCCCGCTGCTGCGGACGCTCACCGCCGAGTTCCCGCCGCTGGCGCCGGACGCCGTAGCCAGCTTGCTCCGGCCGGCGGGCGAGCACGCCATCCCCGGCGCCTACGCGGCGGACGGCCTCCTCGGCTGAGCGGGCTGGTGAGTGATCCGATGCGAGAACGACCTGGCACGCCGGCGGTACGGCCCGAGCTGTCCTGGTCTGACCTGCGGGGCAGCCGGGCCGGGGTGTGGGGCCTCGGCGTCGAGGGCCGGGCCAGCCTGCGCAAGTTGACCGAGCTCGGCGCCGACCCGGTGCTGGTGGACGACCGGCCGCCGGCCGGCGCGGAGGCAGGCGGCGAGGGGCTGGCGGGACGGCCGGTGCTGGCGACCGGCGACGGCGGGCTGGCGGCGCTGGCCGCCTGCGACGTGGTGGTGAAGTCGCCGGGCATCAGCCGCTACCGGCCGGAGGTCAGGGAACTGATCGCGTGCGGCGTCCCGGTCACGGGCGGGCTCGCGCTGTGGCTCGCCGGGGCGGACCGGGCCCGGGTCGTGTGCGTGACCGGGACCAAGGGCAAGAGCAGCACCACCGCGATCGCCGGGCACCTGCTGCGCGGGCTCGGCTACCAGTGCCTGACCGGGGGGAACATCGGCCAGCCGCCGTGGGACCCGGCGCGGCCGGACGCGGCCTCCGGCTGCGACTACTGGGTTATCGAGACGTCCAGCTACCAGGCCACCGACCTGGCGTTCTCGCCGCCGGTGGTGGCGGTCACCTCGCTCCACCCCGACCACCTGGACTGGCACGGCGACGTGGAGACCTACTACCGGGACAAGCTGTCGGCCTGTTCCCAGCCCGGCGCGGACCTCACGGTCGCCAACGGTGACAGCGACCTGCTGGTTGAACGGGCCGCGCTGCTCGGCCCGCGGGTGGAATGGGTCCGGGCGGACGACGAGCCCGGCGCGGCCTGGATGGTCCCGCTCGGGCTGCTCGGCACGCACAACCGGCGCAACGCCCTGATCGCCCGGGCCTGCCTGCGGGCGCTGGGCGTGCCCGAAGCCGCCGACGACGCTGCGCTGGCCGCGGCCGCGGCCGGGTTCACGCCGCTGGCCAGCCGGCTGACGGTGATAGGCGAGGTGGCCGGGGTCACGTTCGTGGACGACAGCCTGTCCACCAACGTGCTGCCGACGCTGGCGGCGCTGGACGCCTTCCCCGGGCGGCGGGTCGCGCTGATCGCCGGCGGGCACGACCGCGGCATCGACTACCGCCCGCTGGCGGAAGGACTGGCCGCGCGAGATGCGCCGGCCCTGGTGCTGGCCATCCCGGACTCCGGGCCCCGGATCGCGGCGGCGATCGAGGCGGGCAGCCCCGGCAAGGCCGAGGTGACCGTGTGCCCGGACCTGACGGCGGCGGTCGGCCGCGGGTTCCGGTGGGCCCGCCCGGATGGAGTGGTGCTGCTGTCCCCGGCCGCGCCCAGCTTCGGCGTCTTCCGCGACTACCGGGACCGCGGCCAGGCGTTCACCGCCGCCATGCAGGCCTGCGCCCCCACCTGACCGGTCGCTTCCCGGAGGGCTCGGCTCCCCCGTGTCCATGATCATGGTGAATCAGGTGGGTGCGCTGCCGACCGAATCACCACGATCATGGCTCTCCGGCTCGGGGCGGGCGCCGCGCCCGGGACGACTGCGGGAGGCTGGGTACATGACCACCGCTTCCGGTACCGCGCTGCCCTCGTCCCTGCTCAAGTCCTTCGCCCGAGTGGTGGGCCCGGCCCACGTCCTGACCGGGGACGCCGCGGCGGGGTACGCGGTGGACTGGACCGGGGGGTTCACCGGGGAGGCCGCGGCGGTGCTGCGCCCGGGCTCGGCCGGGGAGGTGGCCGGGCTGCTCGCGCTGTGCTCAGCGGCTGGCGTCGCGGTGGTGCCGCAGGGCGGCAACACCGGTCTGGTCGGCGGCGGCGTTCCGCTGCACGGCGAGGTGGTGCTGAGCCTGAGACGGCTGGACCGGCTCGGCCCGGTGGACCCCGACAGCCGGCAGCTGACCGCGGCAGCGGGCGTGACCCTGCAGCAGGTCGCGGACGCGGGCGCGGGCCCCGGGCCGGAGGGAGGCACGGGGCTGGACTTCGGCGTGCTGATCGCCAGCCGGAGCAGCGCCACCGTGGGCGGGGCGGTGGCCACCAACGCGGGCGGGCTCCGGGTGCTGCGCTACGGCCCGATGCGGGCACAGCTGCGCGGGATCGAGGCAGTGCTGTCAGACGGCACCGTGCTGACCCACCTCGCCGGGCTGATCAAGGACAACACCGGCTACGACTACCCGGGCCTGCTGGCCGGCTCCGAGGGCACCCTGGCCGTGGTGACCGCGGCCCGGCTGCAGCTGGTGCCACGGCCGGCCGGGCTGGTGACGGTGATCGCCGGGGTGGGCGGCGCCGGCGAGGCGCACGCGCTGGCTCGGCAGGCGGTCCGGCAGGTGCCGGGGCTGCTGTCGGCGGAGTTCTTCGGCCACGCGGGGCTGGCGGTGCTGGCTGAACATGCCGGGGTGGCGCTGCCGTTGTCGCCCCCGGTACCGGGGTACCTGCTGCTGGAGGCGGGCGGGGCGGACGCGGCCGAGGACCTGGCCGCGGTGGCGGGCGACCTGCCGGTGGCGGTCGGCACGTCCGCGCCCGACCGGGCCCGGCTGTGGGCCTGCCGGGAACGCTACCCGGAGGCGGCCGGTTTCCTGGGCCCCGTGCTCAAGCTGGACGTCTCCGTGCCCGCGGCCGCCTGGGCGCGGCTGGCCAGCGAGGTAGCCGGGGCCGTCGCGGCCGTGGACAGCGACGCGATCGTCCTGGCCTACGGGCACGTCGCGGACGGCAACCTGCACGTGAACGTGGTCCCGGCGGGCCCGGCCGACGGCCGCCACCAGCAAGCGGTGTTCGAGCTCGTCGCCTCGCTGGGCGGGTCCATCTCGGCCGAGCATGGCATCGGCGCCCTGAAGGCGGCATGGCTGCCGCTGTCCCGGTCGGCTGCCGAGCGGGCACTGTTCGCCAGGATCAGGGCCGCCTTCGACCCGGCCGGCATCCTGAACCCACATGTCCTGCCACGCTGATAGCGCGGGACTCGTCCCGGGCAGCGGGCGAGCGCGAGGGAATACCGTGCACCTGCTCCGAGATATAGTTGATTGTTCAATTACCTTCTAGGTCACGGGATGAGGCAGCGGAACGGTGCCCGACTACGGACATGACCTGCAGTTCGGCAGCTTCCTGACGCCTGGCAACCAGTCGCCGCAGCAATCGGTTGGCCTCGCGCAGCTTGCCGAGCGGTCCGGACTCGACCTGGTCACCTTCCAGGACCATCCCTATCAGCCGCGCTTCCTCGACACCTGGACGCTGCTCAGCTACGCCGCCGCCCGCACCAGCCAGGTCCGGCTGGCGGCGAACGTGCTCAACCTGCCGCTGCGCCAGCCGGCCGTGGTCGCCCGCAGCGCGGCCAGCCTTGACCTGCTCACCGGCGGCCGGGTGGAGCTCGGCCTGGGGGCGGGCGCGTTCTGGGACGCGATCGAGGCGATGGGCGGCCGCCGCCTGCGTCCGGGCCAGGCGGTCCAGGCGCTGTCGGAGGCGATCGAGATCATCCGCGCGATCTGGCACCAGGCTGAGCCCGGCGTGCTCCGCGTGGACGGGGAGTTCTACCAGGTGAACGGCGCCAAGCGGGGCCCGGCGCCCGCCCGCGACATCGGCATCTGGCTGGGCGCCTACGGGCCCCGGATGCTGGCGCTCACCGGGCGGGTGGCGGACGGCTGGCTGCCCTCGCTCGGCTACCTGGAGCCGTCGGGCCTGGCAGCAGGCAACTCGGTCATCGACGAGGCGGCCGAGGCCGCCGGGCGGCGCCCGGCCGCCATCATCCGCCTGCTCAACGTCTCGGGCACGATCAGCCGCCGGGCCACCGGGTTCCTGCAGGGCCCGCCGGGGCACTGGGCCGAGAACCTGGCCGAGATCGCGCTCCGCGACGGCATTAGCGGGTTCATCCTGGGCAGCGACGATCCCGCCATGATCCAGACGTTCGGACGCGAGATCGTGCCCGCGGTGCGGGAACTGGTGGCGGCCGGGCGCAGCCAGCCACCCGGCGGGCCTGCCAGCGGCGCAACCGCCACCAGCGACGCAACCGCCACCGGCGACGTCCCCGGCACCGGCGACGTCCCCGGCACCGCAACCGGGAGCGACATCGGCGCCCCCGCCGCCGCTGCCGGGAGCGACACCGGCACCGTGGCCGGCGCGGCTGGGTCCGGTCCCTCCGGGCCGGCCAGCGTGCCGGAGGAACTTGGCCTGACGCCCACCCCCGACAACGGCGAGCGGCTGAGCGCCACCCGCCCCTGGGACGAGTCCGCCCGCCCGTCCGCGCCGGAGCCGCCGCCCGGCACCCAGTACTCCCGGCTGGGGCGCGCGATCGGCTCCCATCTGATCGAGATCCACGACCATCTGCGGTCCGAACTCGAGCAGATCCGGGACCTGATCGCGCAGGTCCGTGAGGGCACCGTGGACGCGGCGGGGGCGCGGTCGGCGATCAACG
>DASQSC010000530.1:0-2981 GCA_035642555.1 Streptosporangiaceae bacterium
TACCGCGCCGAAGGCGGCGGCGGGCGGCCGATGCGGTTCATCGAGAGCATCGAGCCGGCCGGCCGGGCGGAGGCCGTGTGCATCGCGGTGGCCGCGGCCGACTCCCTCTACACGACCGAGGACTTCCTGCTGACCCACAACACCCTCAACGACTCGTTCATCATCCTGGATGAGGCACAGAACACGTCGCCGGAGCAGATGAAGATGTTCCTGACCCGGCTCGGCTTCGGGTCGAAGATCGTGGTGACCGGCGACATTACCCAGGTGGACCTGGGTAATGGCCAGACCAGCGGGCTGCGGCTGGTGCAGGACATCCTGGCGGGGGTGGATGACATCTACTTCTCCCGGCTCACCAGCCATGATGTGGTACGGCACCGGCTGGTCACTGACATCGTGGATGCCTATGAGCGGTATGACGCGCGGGTGCGGGACGAGGCCTCGCCCCGGCAGCCGGGAGGCGGCCGCCGGGGGAGCGCCGCCCGCTCCGGCGGCAAGCGCGCCCGATAGGCGGCGGCTGACATGAGCGTTGAGATCGCCAACGAGTCCGGCGTAACCGTGGACGAGACCGGGCTGGCGGCGCTGGCCCGGTATGTCCTGGATGAGATCGGGATGCACCCGCTGGCGGAGCTGTCGGTGCTGGTGGTGGACCCGCCCACCATGGCCGACCTGCACCAGCGCTGGCTGAACCAGCCGGGGCCGACCGACGTGCTGGCCTTCCCCATGGATGAGCTGCGGCCGCCGCCGCCAGGCAGCGAGCGCGCCGGGAGCGACAGCGGCCAGGAGCCGGGCCTGCTCGGGGACGTGGTGCTGTGCCCGGACGTGGCCGCCGAGCAGGCGCGGCAGGCTGGCCACCCGGTGGCGGACGAGCTCGACCTGCTCTGCGCGCACGGCATCCTGCACCTGCTCGGCTACGACCACGCGGAGCCGGAGGAGCGGGCCGCCATGTTCGGCCTGCAGGACCGCCTGCTCGACGGGTGGCGGGCCAGCCGGGCCGGCCGGGAAGCCGGCCACGCCGGCCCGGGGCGGGAAGGATCCGGGTGAGGCCGGGATGGCGTGGCTGATCGCGGTCGCGGTCCTGCTCATGCTGGTCGCCGGGCTTGCCGCCTACGCCGAGATCGCGCTGGTCCGCATCTCCCGTGCCAGCGCGCGTGAGCTTGGCCAGGTCTCCAGCAGCCCGGAACGGCTGCTCGCGGTCCTGTCGGACGCCCCCCGCTACGTCAGCCTGCTGGCGCTGGGCCGGGTGTGCGGCGAAGTCGCCGCCACCGTGGCCGTGGCCGCCGCCCTGGTGCAGTGGCTCGGGATGGGCTGGCGCCCGTTCGTTATCACCTTCGTGATCATGACCGCGGCATTCTTCCTCGTCACCGGGATCGGCCCGCGCACCCTGGGTCACCCCAACGAGCTGCGGACCGCCGCGGCCGCCGCGCGGGTGCTGTACCCGGTGGGCCGCGCGCTCGGCCCGGTACCCGGCTGGCTGTTCGCGGCCGGCAGCCTGCTCACGCCCGGGCGCGGCGGGCGAGAGGCGGTGTCAGCCTCCGAGGAGGAGCTGCGCGGCCTGGTCGACCTGCTGGAACGGCGCCGGGTGATCGAGCCGGGCGAGCGGGAGATGATCCACTCGGTGTTCGAGCTGGGGGACACGATCGTCCGCGAGGTGATGGTCCCGCGCACCGACATGGTCTTCGTCGAGCGCGGCAAGACCGTCCGGCAGACGCTCTCGCTGGCGCTGCGGAGCGGCTTCTCGCGGATCCCGGTCACCGGCGAGAACTCCGATGACGTCATCGGCATCGCCTACCTGAAGGACCTGGTGGCCCGCAGCCAGGACCGCCCGGCCGGGGAAGCCGAGAAGGTGGAGTCGGTGATGCGCCAGGCCTCCTTCGTCCCCGAGAGCAAGCCGGTCTACGAGCTGCTGCGGGAGATGCAGGCCCGCCAGATCCACCTGGCCGTCGTGATCGACGAGTACGGCGGCACGGCCGGGCTGGTCACGATCGAGGACATCCTGGAGGAGATCGTCGGTGAGATCACCGACGAGTACGACCAGGAGCAGCCCACCGTGGAATGGCTGTCGCCTGGGCGCGCCCGGGTCACCGCGCGGCTGCCGGTGGAGGACCTGGCGGAGCTGTTCGGGGTCCGGATCGACGCCGAGGACGTGGAGACCGTCGGCGGGCTGCTCGCGCAGCAGCTCGGGCGGGTGCCCATCGCGGGCTCGGTCGCCACAGTGGCGGGCCTGACCCTGACCGCCGAGAGCCTGGCGGGCCGCCGGAACCGGATCGGCACGGTCACGGTCGAGCGGGCGGTCGCCGGGGCGGCGGCGGCAGGCTCCGATGGCGGGTGAAGCCCTCGGCAGGCGCCGGCGGGGCGCTGGGCGCGCATTCGGGCCCGCGAGGCCGGGCCGGCGGCTCTAGACTGGCGCCGTGACCACGGTCGGAGAGGAAGATCTCAAGATCATCACGCTGGCCCGGTCGGCCCGGGCGCGGGTTGCCGCCGCCGAGGGCGCGGCCGTGCGGGACGAGACCGGCCGCACCTACGCCGCTTCCGCGGTGGCGCTGCCGTCGCTGCGGCTGTCGGCGCTACGGCTGGCCGTGGCGATGGCGGTGTCCAGCGGTGCCGCCAGCCTGGAGGCGGCCGCCCTGGTCAGCGACGCGGACGCGCTGGACCCGGACGACCTCGCCGTGGTGCGGGAGGCCGGCCCGGCCGCCACCGTGATCCATGCCGGGACCGACGGCGCCATCCGGGCCACGCTGCCCGCCTGAGCCGGCCGCGGGCGAGCGGTGCGCCGCCCCCCGGGCACTCCGGCCGGTGCGGAAGAATCGCCGTGTGGGACAACCGGCAGCCAGGCCTCCCGGGGCCGCGGACGGCTTCAGGTCGGGGTTCGCCTGCTTCGCTGGGCGCCCCAACGTGGGCAAGTCCACCCTGATGAATGCCCTGGTAGGGACGAAGGTCGCGATCACCAGCAGCCGGCCGCAGACCACCCGGCGGGCCATCCG
>DASQSC010000531.1:0-6131 GCA_035642555.1 Streptosporangiaceae bacterium
GCTACTCACCATGCCGTTGAGTACGCGGTCCTGGACCGCGCCGGACGCGTGCAGCTGCCCCGCGAGATGATGCGGCGGCTCGGGATGCGGGACCGGGTCCGGCTGGAGGCGCAGCCCGACCACATCGGCGTCTGGCCGCACACGACACCGGGGCCCGGGCCGCAGCCGCCATCACCCCCGCCCGCGGGGGCGGAGCAGGACGGCTGAGGTGGCGGAGCCAGCCGCCACCGCCAGCCCCGCCGTGGCCGCCCGATCCGGTCCCAGGCCCGGCCCCATGGTGGAGGCCAGCGATCTCGTCCGCACGTTCGGCCGGGGCGAGGCGGCCGTGCCCGCGCTGCGTGGCGTCTCGTTCACCGTGCAGCCCGGCGAGCTGGTGGTGGTGTACGGACGGTCGGGCTCCGGCAAGACCACCCTGCTGAACATCGTCGGCGGGCTCGACCCGCCCACCAGCGGGACGGTACGGGTAGCTGGCCAGGACGTGACCCGGATGACCGAGCGCCAGCGGACGGTGCTGCGCCGGGACACGGTTGCGTTCATCTTCCAGTCGTTCGGCCTCATCCCGATCCTGTCGGCAGCTGAGAACGTCGGGCTCCCGCTCCGGATCACCGCGACCGACCGGCGGGCACGCGAGGAGCGGGTGCGCCTGCTGCTGAGCGTCGTCGGCCTCGCGGATCATGCCAGGCAGCGGCCGGATGAGCTGTCAGGCGGGCAGCAGCAGCGGGTCGCCATCGCCCGGGCCCTGGCCGGCAGCCCGGAACTGCTGATCGCCGATGAGCCGACCGGGCAGCTGGACTCCGAAACGGGCCGGCAGGTCGTGCGGCTGATCCAGACGATCGTCCGGTCCGAGGGGATCACGGCGCTGGTGGCCACCCACGACGCTGAACTCGTTAACCTCGCGGACCATGTGCTCAGGCTGGAGGACGGGCGCCTGCTCGGGTAGGCAGGCCGCCGCGTCCCGGCGGGCTGACCGCCGGCTCACTCGTCGGCTGGGTCGGCGCGCAGCAGGCTGATCCACTCGTCGGCGTCGGCGTCGGCATCCGCCCGGGTGCCGAGCAGCCGGATGCTCTGCCAGGGCCCGGTGCCCCGGCCCTCTCCCCGGTCCGCGCGGCCCTGGTGCGCCCTGGTGTCACCGGCCGCCCGCGGCCGGGGCGGCAGCGGCAGCCCGGGGCGGTCCTCGTCCGGTTCCGCGGGCTCGTCATCGTCAGCGGAGGCGGAGGTATCGCCGGCGTCTGCGAGACCCGCCGTCCGCGGGCCGGGATCGGTGGGGTAGTCATCATCGAAGGGCAGGGCGGGGCCCGGGTCGCTGCCGTCGGCCGGGTAGGCCGCCGGGTCATGACCGGGCGCCGCCGGTTCCGGCCCTGCGGGTTCCGGTCCTGCCGGTTCCGGCCCGGCCGGGGCGGGCTCAGGTCCCTCGGCCCGGGCCTGGCCGGCTTCGCCCGTCTCCACGGCGGCGTCCGGGCCGGCGGGTCCGGCCTCGGCATCGGCGGCTTCCGGCTCGGCCCAGGCGGCTTCCGGCTCGGCCATGGCGGCTTCCGGCTCATCCCCGGCTGGCGCCTGCTCGTGATCCGCGGCGGCTACCGCGGCCTGCTGCCCGGTGTCCGGGGACGCCGGCCCGGCGTGGTCGTCTCCGGCGCCGGCCGCATCGGTGTCCGGCTCGTCGCGGACCACCACGGGCGGGCCGGGCCAGCCGGTGCCGACCGGCGTGCCCGCGAGCGCTGACCAGCCGCTGGCCGTGATGCGGGTCAGCGAGGCGGACCAGTGCCCGCTCTCGGCCCCGCTCGCCTGGTCCGGCCAGCCGGCACCGCCGCTGCCCGCCGCGGCGGGCGGGCGCTCGTGGTCCCCGTCGCCGGCCTCGTCCTCGCCACCGGCGGCCACATCCTCCCCGTGCGCCCCGGTGGCCAGCGCGTCCTCCCCGGCCGCGTGGCCGCCCAGGACGGCGTCGTTGCGCGCCGTCGGCGGCGATCCGGGACCGTTGCCGTCGCCTGGCCCGGCTTGCTCATCGGCTGTGCCAGCGGCGGGCCCGGGCGCCTCGCCCGGCTGCCCGGCACCGGCCGGCTCCACCACATCAGCGGCCAGGTCACCAACGGCGGGCTCCGGCAGCTCCGCGGACCGCCCGGCCCCGTCCGGCTCGGGCGTGAACCCGCCTGGCACCGCCACCTCCGGCACGTCAGCGGCCAGTTCGGCACCGGCCGACTCCGGCAGGTTACCGGCCAGTTCGGTACCGGCCGACTCCGGCAGGTCACCGGACCGCCCGGCCTCGTCCGGTCCGGGGGTGGACGCGCCCGGCGGCGCCGGCTCCGGCAGGCCAGCGACCGGGCCGGCAACGGCCGGTTCCGGCAGGTCACCCGCCTGTCCGGCCTCGTCGGGCCCGGACGTGAACGCGTCCGGCACCGCCCGCTCCGGCAGGTCACCCGGCTGTCCGGCCTCGTCCGGCCCGGACGTGAACGCGCCTGGCGCCGCCGGATCCGCCCACCGCAGCACCCAGGGCCCGTCGTCATCGGGGGCGTCCGCCGCCCCGGGCACGGCGGCGTCCTGCTCCGGCTCCTGCCAGTCCCCGGCGCCGTCATCGCCTGCCCACGCCCCGGCCTCGTCCGGGGCCTCCGCCGCGGCCCAGCCGCCGTCATCCGCCGGCGGCTCCGCCCACTCCGCGTCCGGCTGGCCGCCCGGGCCCGTCCAATCCTCCGCCGCGGCCCCGGCCACGGCTGCTTCCCGTTCCGCAGCTGATTCGGGTCCGGTCGCCGGTTCCCAGCCCTGACCGCTGATGCGGAGGTCGTGGAAGGTAACGCTAAAGCCGCCGCCCTCGGGCGACGCGCACATGACCCCCGCCAGCACGTCGGCCTCGGGCGGCAGGTAGGCAAGCCCCGCGAGCTCGAACGGGCCGTCTCCGACCCGGTAACGCACCTGCACCCCGTCGCCGCGGCGGGACACCCGGAGCGTGATCTCGGTCATGTCATCCGGCAGGCTGGTCACCATCCAGCTTGACTGGCCGAGCGTGACCACGGTGCTGAGCCGGGTGCGACCCTCGAACAGTTCCAGCCCGGTCTTCAGCCAGTTCCGGCTGTCCGCCCGCAGCATGACCCCGGCCTGGTCGTACTGGGCGGCCAGGCTGCCGCGGATGCGCACCCACACGTCCAGGTCGCCGCTGACCACCGTGCCGTAGACGTGGCCGCTGTCGCGGATGTAGCCGTAACCGGTCTCCTGCCAGAAGTCGGTGCCTGGATCCACGCTGACCGAGAGCACGCCGCCAGACCGCTGCCAGCTGGCAGGCTCGTTCAGCCACTCCATGAACGGTCCCTTCGCGTTTCCCACAGCAGGACGAGCCTAGTGCACGGTCCCGTCAGGTTTCCGGCGGCTGCGTGCAGGGCTTCCCGCCAGCGGCGAGCGCCCCAGCGGCCACGGGCTGCAGGCAGCTACCCGGGCCGGGCGAAGGTAATCTCGTATGTATGGACAAGGTCCAGCTAACCGACGCGGAGTGGCGGGAGCGGCTCGCCCCGGAGGAGTACCAGGTGCTCCGGGAGGCCGGCACCGAGGCCCCGTTCACCGGCAAGTACACCGACACCAAGACCGAGGGCGTGTACCGGTGCCGGGCATGCGGCGCGGAACTGTTCCGGTCCAGCGACAAGTTCGAGTCGCACTGCGGCTGGCCGAGCTTCTTCCAGCCCGCCGATAGCGACGCGGTGGAGGTGCTGGAGGACCGCTCGCTGGGCATGGCGCGGACCGAGGTCAGGTGCGCTCGCTGCGGGTCCCACCTGGGGCACGTGTTCGAGGGCGAGGGTTACCAGGTCCCTACCGACCAGCGGTGGTGCATCAACTCCATCTCGCTGACGCTGGAACCAGCGGCCGGCACGTGACCGGCCTGCGCCTCATCCGGGCCGGGGACCTGTCGCCAGACACGGCGCAGACCAGCGGCATGACCCGGGCCGCGGCGGTGTCCGGGCCGCTGACCGGCGCCCGGTCGCTGTGGATGGGCAGCACGGTGATGGCTCCGGCCACCGGGTCGGGCGACCATCATCACGGCGATTCCGAGACCGGTATCTACGTGGTGTCCGGGCACCCGGCGTTCGTGTTCCGCGATCCGGCGACCGGCTCGCTCGCCCGGATCGAGACCAGCCCCGGCGACTTCGTGTGGGTGCCGCCGCAGGTCCCGCACCGGGAGGAGAACCCCTCCCCCGACGCCGAGGCGGTGGTGGTCATCGCCCGTTCCACGCAGGAAGCGATTGTGGTCAATGTCACCGGGCTGTGACGGCGCCGGCTAGCGACCCGCCCTAAGGGAGCGCGGCGATCAGTTCCCGCAGCGGCTTGCGCCGTCCGGCATAGAACGGGATCTCTACCCTGGTGTGCCGGCGGGCCGCAGCGCCTCGCAGGTGGCGCATGAGATCCACGATCCGGTGCAGCTCGTCTGCCTCGAAGCAGAGCATCCACTCGTAGTCGTTCAGGGCGAAGCTGGCGACCGTGTTCGCGCGCACGTCCGGGTACTCGCGGGCCATCTGGCCGTGCTCGGCGAGCATCGCCCGGCGCTCGGCCGGGGCCAGCAGGTACCACTCGTAGGAACGCACGAACGGGTACACGCTGATGTAGTTGCGCGGCTCCTCGCCCGCCAGGAACGCCGGGACGTGGCCCTTGTTGAACTCGGCCGGGCGGTGCAGCGCCATCGCCGACCAGGCCGGCTCGCTGGCGCGGCCGAGCCGGGTGCGGCGCAGCCGCGCGTACACCTCCTGCAGGTCGTCGGGGGACGGCGCGTGCCACCAGAACAGGTAGTCGGCGTCCGCCCGCAGGCCCTGCACGTCGTAGCAGCCCCGGGTCACGATGTCCTTGCCCGCCGCCTGGGCGAGCAGTTCCTCCGCCTCGGCGGCCGCGCCCTCGCGGCCGCCAGGGACGCCCGCCAGGCCGCCCGCGGCACTGACCCGGAACACCGACCACATGGTGTAGCGGACGAGCTGGTTGAGCTCGCGGGCCCGCGGCCGGCGGCTGATCTCCGCCGACGCGGCGATGTCGGCCGTCACCCGCTCCAACGTCTCGCTGGCCAGCTTGTCCTGCTCGCGCCGTTGCCGGTCATCGCGCCGGTCCGCACCGCTGTCCTCAGTCCCTGCCATGTCCTCATTGTCGGTCATCCGCGCGAGCGCGCCGCCCCCGGATCCCGCATCGGGCCGGTGCCGTGCCCGGCCTGCCCATGCGGGCCGGCCAGGTAGGCAGCGACCTGGACGGCGGCCGTGCGGGCGGTGGCGACGCAGGCGGGAATGCCGAGCCCGTCGTAGGCCGCCCCGCACACCGCGAGGCCCGGCTGAGCGGCGACGCCGGCCCTGATCCGCGCCACCCGGCCGAGGTGCCCGGTCAGGTACTGCGGCAGCGCGCCGCCCCAGCGGCTGACCCGCGCCGCGTCCGGCGCGCCGGTCACCCCGGTGGCCGCTGCCAGGTCCGCGGCGGCCAGCGCGGCCAGTTCGCCGTCGTCGCGCTGCAGTGTGGCTTCCTCGCCGGCCCGTCCCAGCGAGCACCGCAGCAGCACGGTGCCGGGCGCGGCGGCCGCCAGGTGGGGCCATTTGCGGGTGGCGAACGTGACCGCCTTGACCGGGTGCGCGTCCACCGCGGGCACCAGGTAGCCGCTGCCTGCCGGCGGGCTCGGGAATGCCTGCTCGCGGTAGGCGAGGGTGACGATGGCGATGCTGGCGTACGGGATGCCGGCCAGCGCCGCCGACGCGTCGCCCGCGATCCCGGCCAGCAGCCGGCTGGCGGGCCGGGCCGGGACGGCCAGGATCACCGCGTCGGCGGTGATCTGCTCCGGGGCGTGCGCCGACCCGGCGGTCAGCCGCCAGCCGGAGGGTACCCGGGTCAGCTCGCGCACCATCACGCCGGTGCGCACCCGGGCCCCGGCGGCGGCGGCCACCGCGTCCGGCAGCGTGCCGAGCCCGCCGGCCAGGGTCGTGAACACCGGCCCGGCTGGCCGTGGCGGCTGGCTGCGCTCCGGCGGGCTCATGAGCGCGGCAGCCGCCGCCGCCAGCGAGGCGTGACGGCGCGACTCCTGCGCCAGGGCAGGCATCGTGGCCTCGAACGACAGTTCCCCGGACCGTCCCGCGTACACCCCGCCGAGCAGCGGGTCGACCAGCCGGTCCACCAGTTCCGGGCCGAACCTGGCC
>DASQSC010000532.1:0-2601 GCA_035642555.1 Streptosporangiaceae bacterium
GGGCAGGCCAGGCGATGCAACGGCTGCTGCTGCTGGCTGCGCGCCGGGGCGTCGCCGCCGCCCCGCTCACGCCCGCGCTCGAACTGCCGCAGCCGGTGCTGCGGCCGGACCCGCAGCTGCCTGCCGGGCGGGCAGAGATCCTGGTCCGGCTCGGCGGCGAACGCGGGTACCTGCCGCCGCGGCGGCCGCTCGCGCAGGTACTGCGCTTCCTCAGCCAGCCAGCCCGGCCGGCCCGCGCCGGCGAGGCCGCAGCCAGCGGGGACCCGGAACTGATCCGCTCGCGGTGAGGGCGTGTCCGGCAGCTCTCAGCCGGCGGCGCGGATCCGGCGGCCGGTCATCACCACCGGCGTGAGCCGGATGTAGGCGTCCCGGTTGCCGCCTGCCCACGGGGCGACCCCGAGCGCCTGCGCCTCCGCCAGCTCGGCCGGGTCGGACAGCACCCGGGCATGGCCGCTGACCATGACGCTCCAGCCCTCGCCGAGGGCCTCGTCCAGGTGATCGACCTCGAACGAGACCCGCTCCTGGGCGGCGCCCTCCGCCAGGCTGGTGCCCGGATGGGTGCGGAACACGATGTCGTCGCCGAGCATCCGGAAGTTCACCGGCACGGCCACCGGTCCCCTGGACTCGCTGAACAGGAACCGGCCCACTCCCCCGGAACCCAGGAAGGCCCGGCACTCGGCAGCGCTCAGCGTGTCCAGCGCCGGGCGCTGTCCGGGGGGCTGCTGCCCGGGCGGGAGGTCCATCCCCGCCCCGGCCAGGGCCGGTGTGGTGGTGCCGAGCGTGGCCGCCAGCCGGGCCAGCGCGGCCGGGGTGGGCGAGGCCTCCGGGCTAGTCTCCAGGTAGTGGAGGTAGCTGGCGGCCATGCCCGCCCCGGCCGCCGCGTCCGGCCTGCTCAGGCCCGCCCGCTCGCGGTGCTCCCTGATCCGCCGGCCCAGGTCAGTGCCGCCGTGCTCGGTGCCCGTCCCCATGGCGTCAACCTTAATGGCGGGGCTGCCCGCCGGGCCGGCGAGCGTCCACCCTGCCCGGCGACACAGCGGCCCGGCGGGGCGCCACCGTGGCCTCGCTGTGCTCTGGCTGCGGCAGGCTGAGCAGGTCATATACGGCCGAGCCGTCCACCGTCTCGTCCTCCTGCAGCATGCTGACGAGCTGGTGCAGCTCGTGCTGGTGCTCCCGGAGCAGCCCGGTGGCGTGTTCCTCCGCCTCCCGGAGCAGCCGCGCCACCTCGCGGTCGATGGCCGCCTGGGTGGTCTCGGCGAACGGCCGGCTCGACATGCCGGGCCCGCCGCCGCCCAGGAACACCGACCCGCCCTCCGGATACCCGACCGGGCCGAGTTCCGCGGACAGCCCGAACTCGCGGATCATCTTGGTGGCCAGGTCGGTCGCCTGCGCCAGGTCGTTGGCGGCCCCGGTGGAGCCCTGCCCGAACTCGACCAGCTCGGCGGCCCGGCCCGCCAGCCGCACCGCCAGCGTCTGGGTGAGGTAGTCCTCCCCGTACAGGTGCCGCTCGACCAGCGGCAGCTGCTCGGTGACCCCGAGCGCCTGGCCCGCGGGCAGGATCGTCACCTTGGCCACCGGGTCGGCGCGCGGCGACAGCGCCGCCACCAGCGCGTGCCCGGCCTCGTGCACGGCCACGGCGTGTTTCTCCTCCGGCAGCAGGACGTTGGACCCTTCCCGGCGGCCGAGCAGGATCCGGTCCCTGGCGGCGTCGAAGTCGGCTCCGGACAGCACCTCACGGCCATCGCGGACCGCGAAGATGGCGGCCTCGTTCGCCAGGTTGGCCAGGTCGGCACCGGAGAAGCCGGGCGTGCCGCGGGCCACCACGGTCAGGTCCACGCTGTTGTCGAGCCGCTTGCCGCGGGTGTGAACGGCCAGGATGGCGGCCCGTTCGGCGAGCGTGGGCAGCGGGATCGTGACCTGCCGGTCGAACCGGCCCGGCCGCAGCAGCGCCGGATCCAGCACCTCCGGCCGGTTGGTGGCGGCCAGCAGGACGATCCCTTCCCGCGGGTCGAACCCGTCCATCTCCGACAGCAGCTGGTTGAGTGTCTGCTCCCGCTCGTCGTTGGCCACCACCGCCCCGGAGCCGGACCGGCGCTGCCCGATCGCGTCCAGCTCGTCCACGAAGATGATGACCGGGGCACGCTTGCGCGCCTCGGCGAACAGGTCGCGGACCCGCGCCGCCCCCACGCCGACGAACATCTCCACGAAACTGGACCCCGCCACCGAGAAGAACGGAACGGCTGCCTCGCCGGCGACGGCCCGGGCCAGCAGGGTCTTGCCGGTGCCTGGCGGGCCGACCATGAGCACGCCGCGCGGCGGCATCGCGCCGGCCTGGCGGTAGCGGGCCGGGTTCCGGAGAAAGTCCACCACCTCGGCGATCTCGGACTTCGCGCCCTCGTACCCGGCGACGTCGGCGAACCTGGTCTCGGGCCGCTCGGCGTCGAAGACCTTGGCGCGCGACCTGCCCGCCCCCATCACGCCCTGCAACTGCCCGGCGGCGCCCCTGGACAGCCGGAACCAGAGCCAGCCGAACAGCAGGATCGGCAGCAGGATCAGCAGCCAGGACAGCAGTTCCGAGCCGAACCCCGGGCTCGGCGGCGTGGC
>DASQSC010000533.1:0-10591 GCA_035642555.1 Streptosporangiaceae bacterium
CCGGCGAACACGACCTCGATCGCCAGCATCACCCGCGACAGCTCCCCGCCGGACGCGCCCTTGGCCAGCGGCAGGGCCGGTGCCCCGGCGTGCGCAGCCAGCCTGATCTCAACCTCATCCGCGCCGTGCGGGCCGCAGGCCTCCTGCGGGGTGACGGCGACGGTCAGCCGGGCGTGCGGCATGGCCAGGGCGGTCAGTTCGGCGGTGACGTCGGCCGCGAACCGGTCGGCGGCCTGCTGCCGCAGCCCGGTCAGGGTGCCTGCCAGGTCGCGGACTTCGCCGGCGAGCCGGGCCTCCTCCTCCGCCAGCGCGCCGATCTGGTCGTCGGTCCCGTCCAGCTCGGCCAGCCGGCGGGCGGCCCGCTCAGCCCAGCCGAGCACCCCGGCCAGGTCCGGCTCCCCGCCCGGGCCGGCAGTGCCCGGGTCCGTGGTGCCTGCGTCCTCGGTGCCCTGGCCCGCGGTACCCGCGGCCGCCGTCCCGGCCATCCCATAGGCACGGATGAGCCGGGTCAGCTCGGCGCGCCGCTCCTGCACCGCCGCCAGCCGGGCCGGGTCCGCCTCCACCGACTGCTGGTAGGAGGCGAGCTCGGTGCCCGCGTCGGAGACCAGGTAGACGGCCTCCGACAGCCGCGCCGCCAGCGCGGCCAGGGCCGGGTCGTGCTCGGCCACCGCCTCCAGCGCCTGCCGCGCCTGCCCCAGCAGCGACACCGCGTCCGCCGCCTCGTAGGAGCCGCTGGCCGGATCCCCGAGCAGTGCCTCGTGTGCCGTGGTCGCGGCGGCGTGCAGCGCGTCCGCGTGGGCCAGCCGGTTCTCCTCTTCCAGCAGCGCGGTGTCCTCGCCAGCCACCGGCTCGGCCTGCTCGATCTCGGTCAGTCCCCGCCGCAGGTCATCGGCCTCTTCCGTCCGCTGCCGGGCCTGGCCGGTGAGCTCCTCCAGCTCGGCCCGGATCTCCCGGTGCCGCTGGTAGGCGCGCTGGTAGCTGACCAGGACGGCGGCCAGCCCGGGACCCGCGAACTGGTCCAGCGCCTGCCGCTGCCGCCCCGGCTTCAGCAGCTGCTGCTGGTCCGCCTGCCCGTGCACGGCGACCAGGTCGTCGGCGAGGTAGGTGAGCAGCGAGACCGGGACCGACCGGCCACCGGCGTGCGCCCGGGAGCGGCCCTCCGCCGATACCGAACGGGTCAGCAGCAGGGATTCGCCATCGTCGAGTTCCCCGCCCGCCTCGGTCACCTGCTGCGCGACGTGGCCGCCCGGGTCGACCAGGAGCCGCCCTTCGACCGAGGCCCGGTCCGCGCCGGGCCGCACCCGGGCGGGGTCGGCCCTGCCGCCGAACAGCAGCCCGAGCCCGGTGACCACCATCGTCTTGCCGGCCCCGGTCTCGCCCGTCACCACGGTGAACCCGGGCGAGAACTCAAGCACGGCGTCGTCGATCACGCCGAGACCGGTGATGCGGACTTCCTCAAGCATCAGGCCGCGGCTCCTCCTCTCACCGGGCGCATCGTCACCGCCGGCCCCGCCAGCCGCTCACCGGCAGCCCGAACTTGGCGACCAGCCGGTCGGTGAAGGATGCCCCGCCAGCCGCTCCGGCGGCCGTGCGGCCGGCGCCCAGCGTGGCCAGCCGCACCGGCCGGGCGCCGCGGCGCACCTCGACCCGGGCACCTGGCGGGAGATCGACCCTCCTGCGCCCATCGCACCACATAACCGCCGCGGCCGTCTCGGTTTGGCCCGCCAGCCGCCGGCGCGTCGTGCCGCCGACCCCGAGCACCTCCACCGCCAGCACCGCCAGCGGCGACACCACCATCGGCCCTGCGAACAGCGCGTGCGCGCTGATCGGCACCATCAGCAGGGCCTCCACCTCCGGCCAGACGATGGGCCCGCCCGCCGAGAACGCGTACGCGGTGGACCCGGTGGGGGTGGCGCAGACCACGCCGTCGCAGGCCCACCGCGACAGCGGGCGGCCGTCCACCTCGGTCACCACCTCGACCATCCGTTCCCTGGCGACCTTCTCCACGGTGGCCTCGTTCAGCGCCCAGGTGGTGGCGGTGACGGTGCCGTCCTCCCGGACCACGACGTCGATCGTCATCCGCTCTGCCACCGTGTACCTGCGCTCGAGCAGCCGGTCCACCGCGCCGGCCAGGTCTTCCGGCTCGGTCTCGGCGAGGAACCCGACGTGCCCCAGGTTCACGCCGAGCAGCGGCGCCCCGGCCGGGCGGGCGAGCTCCGCCGCGCGCAGCAGCGTGCCGTCGCCGCCCAGCACGATGACCATCTCCGTGTCCTGCGCGGCCTCCGGGGCCGCCGGGACCACATCCGCTCCGGCGCAGCGCAGCTCGGCCGCCTCCGGGGCGAGGACCCGCACGGCCACGCCCGCGCCGGTGAGCCGGTCAGCGATCAGCCGGGCGCTGCGCACCGCGCCTGGCCGCCCGGCGTGCGCCACCAGCAGCACCGTCCGCTTGCCGGTCATGCGCCCGCTCCCGCCGGCCGCTGCTCCCCGGTCACCTGCCGTACCAGGTCCCGGTCGAGCGGCGGGCTGCCACGCCGCAGCCAGAGGAAGTACTCCACGTTCCCGGCCGGGCCGGGCAGCGGACTCTCGGCCAGGCCGGCCACGCCCAGCCCGAGCCGGGCCGCGGCGGCGGCCACGCCGGTGACCGCCCCGGACCGCAGCGCCGGGTCGCGCACCACCCCGCCGGCCCCGACCCGGCCCTTGCCCACCTCGAACTGCGGCTTGACCAGGAGCACGAAATCGGCGTCCGGCCGGGCGCAGGCCGCCAGCGCGGGCAGCACCAGGGTCAGCGAGATGAACGACAGGTCGGCGGTGACCACGTCCGCCGGCGTGCCCGCCTGCTCCGGGGTGAGGGAGCGGACGTTGACCCGGTCCGCCACGGTGACCCGGTCGTCGGTGCGCAGCCGCCAGGCCAGCTGGCCGTAGCCCACGTCGGCCGCGACCACGTGCGCGGCCCCCGCCTGCAGCAGCACGTCGGTGAACCCGCCGGTGGAAGCCCCGGCGTCCAGGCACCGGCGGCCCGCCACGGACAGGCCGTCAGCGGCGAAGCTGGCCAGCGCGCCCGCCAGCTTGTGCCCGCCCCGGGACGCGTATGCCGGACCTGCGGCCTGCTCGGCGACCACGATCGGCTCTCCGGCCGCCACCTGGGTGGCCGGTTTCGCTGCGGTCCGGCCGGCGACCGTGACCAGGCCGGCGTTCACCAGGCCCGCCGCCTGGTCACGGGAGCGCGCCAGCCCGCGCCGCACCAGCTCGGCGTCCAGCCTCCGGCGGGTAACCATGTCCGTCCCACGGCACCGGTCAGCCAGCCGGTTCACCCGCAGCGCCGCTGTTGTCGCCGGGCGCACCGCCCGGGCCGGCGGCGTCGCGGAGGTCATCCGGGGCATCGTCTGGGCCGGCGGCACCGCCGGGGTCGTCCTGGGCCTCGCCCGGGCCAGCTGCATCCAGCTCCCCGAGTGCCTCGGCGAGCCGCTGGTGCACCTGCTCGAACACCGCCGGATGCTCGGCGACCGGCAGCCCGGCCAGGTCATCGAGCCTGCTGAGCGCCCGGTCCACCCGGGGGTCGCCAGTCGCCCGCGGCGCGGCCGGGACGTCCTCGCGCTGCTCCACCCTCGCCCTCCTTCTGCCTGCCTGGCGTGCGCCCTGCAGGAAACGCTACCGTCAGGCGGCGACAGGCCGGCCCGCTCCGCGCCGGCTGCGCCCGGCCCGCGCCTTCCGGTGCTTCCGTGACGCATAAAATTGGGCAGTCCTGACCTGGGAGGCAGGTGAAAAGTGGCAACCGTGGAAGAGTGCCGCCAGGCACTCGAGGCCCTGGTGGGCAGGATCTCCCAGCTGGACCCGGCCGACCGGGCCGCCCACCTGGTGGACCGCGACGTCAGCTGCGAGGTCCCCGATCTCGGCGTGACGTTCCTGACCAGGCTCGGGCCGGACGGAGCCACCCCGGTCACGCAGGCCAACGGCGACGGCGCGCCCGCGCAGGTCAGGTTCCGCGCCGGCAGCGACGACCTGGTGGCGATCGCCGGCGATCCCGGCAGCTTCCTCCGTGCCTGGCTGAGCGGCCGCGTCCGGGTGGAAGCCAGCGTGTTCGACCTGCTCCGCCTCCGCAAGCTGTTCTGACCCGGCTGGCCGGGGAGAGGCAGGCGGGGCATGCCCGAGGGAGACGTGGTCTGGCAGACCGCGCAACGGCTGCACGCGGCCCTGGCCGGGCGGGTGCTGACCCGCAGCGACGTGCGGGTGCCCCGGTATGCCACCGCCGACCTGACCGGCCGGGCCGTGCTCGGGGCGCTGGCCCGGGGCAAGCACCTGCTGATCCGGGTGGACGGCGGCCTGACCGTGCACACGCATCTGCGGATGGACGGCGCCTGGCGGATCTGGCCGGCGGGCCAGCGGGTGGCCGGCAGCCACCGGATCCGGATCATTCTCGCCAACGATGCCTGGCAGGCCGTCGGATACCAGCTCGGAATCGTCGAGATCCTGCCCACCACCGCGGAGGCCCGCGTGGTCGGCCATCTCGGGCCGGACCTGCTCGGCCCGGACTGGGACCCGGCCGAGGCCGCCCGGCGGCTGCGCGCCGCCCCGGACCGCCCGGTGGGCGAGGCGCTGCTGGACCAGCGGAACCTGGCGGGCATCGGCAATCTGTACAAGGCCGAGGTGCTGTTCCTGCGCGGAATCAGCCCGTGGCGGCCGGTCCGGGAGGTCGCCGACCTGGACTCCCTGACCGGCCTGGCCCGGCGGCTGCTGGCGGCCAACAAGGAGCGGGCCGGGCAGGTCACCACCGGCAGCCCGGGCCGGGGCGAGGAAACCTGGGTGTACGGCCGGGCCGGGCGGCCGTGCCGCCGCTGCGGCACCCGGATCCGCCGCGCGGACCAGGGCAGCCAGCCGGACGAGCGGGTCACGTTCTGGTGCCCGCGCTGCCAGTCCTGAGGCCAGCGCCCCCCGGAGCCGGACAGCGGCCCGGCCCTCAGGTGAGGGGCCGGGCCGCGCTCCCGTCCTGTCCCGCCGCTACGCGTCGCGGCGGCGGAACAGGATGAGGCCGGCGGCCAGGGCCACCGCCGTGTAGGCGGCGAACACCGCGAACCCGGTCCAGGGGCTGAACATGTCCGGGGCGGAGACGTTCTCCCAGATCGCCGCGCCCGCGTTGAACGGGATCCACTTGTCGACGTGCTCGGCCCAGCTGCGGGGCAGGAAGTTGCTCAGGATGTACGCCACGAACAGCAGGGCGATGGACGCAGTGATGGCGCCCGCGCTGTGCCGCAGCACCGCGCCGATCCCGTAGGACAGCAGCCCGCAGCAGGCCAGGAACAGCCCGCCGCCGACCACCGAGCGCAGCACCCCCGGGTGGCCGAGGGTGGTGCTGATGTGCTGGGTGGACAGGATGGCCTGGCCGATGAAGAACGAAGCGAACGACGTGGCCAGGCCGGCCGCGAGCGCGACGGCTGCGAACACCAGGCCCTTGGCGGCGAACAGCGTGCCCCGGCGGGGCATCACCGTGAGCGAGGTCCGGACCATCCCGGTTGAGTACTCGGACGTGATCGTGAGCGCGCCGAGCACGGCGACGATCAGCTGGCCCAGGATCAGCCCGAAGAGGCTGTAGTCCGCGGCGTGGGCGATCGATTCGGGGGACACGCGTGCCTGCTGGGCCGCGGTCAGCTGGCCGAACGACTGCGCATGCCCGAAGCTGAAAAGCGCGCCGATGCCGATCGTGACCAGGATCATCGCCGCCAGCGTCCAGAAGGTGGAACGCACCGACCTGATCTTGGTGAGCTCCGACCGGACCGCGCCGCCGGCGCCGGCCCGGCCGCCGCGGGCCGGCAGCCCGCCGTGCCTGGCCGATGCCACCTGTGCTGTTGCCGCCATGTCAGGCCACCCCTCCTGCGCGCACCGGCTCGCCCCCGCCGGGACCCGGTTCGCCGCCGCTGCCTGGCGTCCGGCCGCCGCCCGGCGCGCCACCGCCCGGGCTGCCCGCCCGGAACTCCACGCTCGCCGCCGTCAGCTCCATGAAGGCCTCTTCCAGCGACGCCCGGTCCGGCGTCAGCTCGTGCACCGGGATCCGGCTGGTGAACGCCAGGTCGCCGACCCGCTCCGCGGTCAGGCCCTGCACCACGATGGCCCCGTCACCGCCCGCCACCGCGGTCCCGCCGGCCTGCGCCACCGCATTGACCAGGACGACCGGGTCGGGGGTCCGGACCCGCACCGACTGCACCGAGTTGCCAGCGATGAAGTCCGCGACGCTGCAGTCCGCGATCAGCCTGCCGCGCCCGATCACGATCAGGTGATCGGCGGTGTGCTCCATCTCCGACATCAGGTGGCTCGACACGAAGACCGTCCGCCCCTCGGCGGCCAGCGCCTTCATCAGGTTGCGGATCCACAGGATCCCTTCCGGGTCGAGCCCGTTCACCGGCTCGTCGAACATGAGGATGGCCGGGTCGCCGAGCAGGGCGGCGGCGATCCCCAGCCGCTGGCCCATGCCGAGCGAGAAGCCGCCGGCCCGCTTGCCGGCCACGTCACTCAGCCCGACGAGCTCCAGCACCTCGCCGGCCCGCCGCAGCGGCAGGTTGTTCGCCTCGGCCAGGCACCGCAGGTGGTTGCGGGCGCTGCGGCCGCCGTGCACCGCCTTCGCGTCCAGCAGCGCGCCCACCTGCTGCATGGGCCTCGCCAGCTGCCGGAACTCCTTCCCGTTCACGGTGACCGTCCCGCGCGTCGGCCGGTCCAGTCCCAGGATCAGCCGCATCGTGGTGGTCTTGCCCGCCCCGTTCGGGCCCAGGAAGCCGGTGATCCTCCCGGGCTGCACCGTGAACGACAACTCGCTCACGGCGAGCGTTTCGCCGTATCGCTTGGTGAGGCCGCGCGCCTCGATCATGGTCTGGGTCCTCCTCCAGTGACCGGCCGGCGGGGCCCCGTGCCCAACCGGCCGCGCCCAGTCTGGCCGGGAAGGCGGGGCCAGCGCGTCGCCCGGAATGCCGATCTTCGTCACCCTGCAGGGGGATGCCGGCGTCAGCCGAAAGGGGGCGTCCCGCGCCTGCGGGATGACTCCTGGGAGCCAGAGCCCCCGGTCAGCGCGGCAGCGCGGCCAGCGCGGCGTCCGCCGCCTCGGCCGTGACCTGGCCCTCCGACCATGCGGCCGCGCACAGCGCGCGCAGGCCGTCCAGCCATTCGCCGTGCCCGCTGAGGCGGAGCCGGCCGCCGGAGCCGCGCGCCGCTTCCCATCCCCGGCAGCGGAACGCGCCGTCGGCCGCGGCCACTGCCGGGTGCGGTTCCAGCAGCCCGGCCAGCCCCGCTGCCAGGTAGGCGGGACGCTGGCCGGACGGTGCGAGCACGGCGTCGCGCGGCCGGCTCACGCCGGTGAACACCAGCAGGCTGTCGGCCCCGGCCCGGGCCGCGCCCTCGATATCGGTGTCAAGCCGGTCGCCCACCACCAGCGGGCGGCTGGCCCCGGTCCTGGCCACGGCCTCGGCGTGCAGCGGGGGCTCCGGCTTGCCCGCCACCGCTGGCTGGCGGCCGGTCGCGGTGGCGATCACCTGGGCCAGCGCCCCGTTGCCCGGCTGGCGGCCGCGGGTGGTCGGCAGGGTGGAGTCGGCGTTCGAGGCCACGAACCAGGCCCCGGCCGCCACCGCGAGCCCGCCCTCGGCCAGCAGCGAGTAGCTGATGTCGGGCGCGTATCCCTGGACCACGGCGGCCGGGCGGTCGGCGGCGACCGAGACCGGCCGGAACCCGCGTTCCCGCAGCGCCATCCGCAGCCCCATGCCGCCCACCACCAGCACTGCCGCCCCCGGCGGCAGCCGCTCAGCCAGCAGCCTGGCCGTGGCCTGCGCCGAGGTCACGATGTCGGCGGCGGCGGCCGCCACTCCCAGCCCGGTGAGCTGGGCGGCGATGGCCGACGGGGTACGGGAGGAGTTGTTGGTCACGAACGCCACCCGCATGCCGGCGGCGCCCGCCTTCGCCAGCGACTCGGCGGCCCCGGGCACGGCCGACCCGCCCAGGTACACGACACCGTCCAGGTCGAGCAGGGCGGCGTCATACGCCTCGGCGAGCGGCCGGGCGGATCCGCGCGGCAGCACCCCGCCGCTTCCCGGTCCTGCCATCAGCCGGTGCCCTCGCGGGGGGCGCCGGGCCAGGCCCGGCCGCCGGGCGGCTCGTCATCCCCGGACCGCGCCTGGAGGGTGGCGCGCACGCCCCGCAGCGCCTTGGAGTAGTGCGGCAGTTCCGGGCGCATCGCGACCGCGAGCGCGAGATGCTCGGCGGCGGCCGCCGGGTCGCCGCCGCGGGCCAGCGACAGGCCGAGCCCGAACTGGGCGTAGTCGTCGCTCGGGCTGGCCTCTACGATGCGCCGGAAGCTGTCCGCCGCGGCCGCGTACCGGCCGGCGTCGAACTGCGCCCGGCCCAGCGCCTCCAGCACGCTGCGAGACTCCGGCTCAGCCTCCGCCACCCGGCCGAGCAGCTGCGCGGCCGCCGCCGGGCTGCCCCGGCCGAGCAGGTCAAGACCGCGCCGGTACCAGGAGTAAGCATCGCCGCGGGGATCCGCCGGGCCTGCCTCCGGACGGGGATCTTCGCCGGGCTGGGAATCTGAGTCCTCGCGCGGTGCTTCTGTCATATGTGCAGATCCTTCCGTCCGGCCAGCCACCACCGTCCGGTCACCAGCGCCAGCCCGGCCTCGCGCTGACACCGTTCCGCGGGCTGCGTTACGCGCCTGACCGGGTGAGCGGTCTCGCAGAGGTCACCTCTCCACCGTACGACGTGATTGCCCACGACACCGAGGGGCAGTTGCTCGCCGCCGACCCGCACAACGTTGTCCGGCTGATCCTGCCCCGCCCGGACGCCCGCCATGCCGGGGGGGAGTACCAGGAGGCGGCCCGGCTGCTGCAGGACTGGCAGGCGGACGGGATCCTGCTGCCGGATGCCGGGCCGGCCCTGTACGTCTACGAGCAGCGCGAGCGGCCGGGCGGGCACTCCCCCGGCGCGCCCGGGGCTGACGGCACCGCGGCCGCCCCGGCAGGTGCCGGCCGGGTGATCCAGCGTGGCCTGATCGGCGCGCTGCGGCTGGCCCCGGCCGGGAACCCGGCCGTTCTTCCGCATGAGAACGTCCTGCCCGGCCCGGTCGCGGGGCGGCGCGAGCTGATGGAGGCGACCGGAGCGAACCTGGAGCCGATCTTCCTGCTCTACGACGGGGGCGGGGCCGGGGCCGCCAGCGGGCTGCCGGATGAGGTGGCGGAGCGGGATGAGCCGCTGCTGACCGTGGACACCGGGGACGGGATCCGGCACCGGCTGTGGGCGGTGACGGACCCGGCCCGGCATGCGGCGGTCGCGGCCGACCTGGCCGGACGGCAGGCGCTGATCGCGGACGGGCATCACCGCTATGCCGCCTACCTGGAGGTCCAGTCGCGCGAGCGGGAAGCTGGCGGCGGCCCCGGCCCCTGGGACAGCGGGCTGGCGCTGCTGGTGGACTCGGACGCATACCCGCCCCGGCTGGGGGCGATCCACCGGATGATCGCCGGGCTGCCGGAGGCGGAAGCCGCGGCCAGGGCCAAGGACGCCTTCACGGTCCGGGCGGTGCCGGGCCTGTCATCGCCGGAGCTGGCCGCGGCCGGGCCCGGCGCCACGGCTGCCCTCGGCGCGGCCGCGGCCGCGCTGGCCGGGGCCAGCCGGAACGGGCCGGCCTTCCTGCTCGCGGGCGAGGGCGACGTGCACCTGCTCACCGACCCTGACCCGGATCAGCTGGCGGCCGCCATGCCGGGGCGCTCGGCCCGGTGGCGGGAGCTGCCAGCGGCGGTGATGCAGGAACTGCTGCTGGCGCGGCTGTGGGGGATCCGCGACGACGACCCGTCGGTGCAGATCCACCACGACCTGGCGACGGCGGTGCGGGCCGCCGGGGAGCCGCCGGCCGGCACCGCCGTGATCTGCCCGCCGCTGTCAGCGGACCGGGTGCGCGAGGTTGCCGCCCGCGGCGAGCGGGTGCCGCGCAAGTCCACCTCGTTCGGCCCCAAGCCGCGCACCGGCCTGGTGCTGCGGACGTTCGGGCTGGGCTGAAGGCGGCCGCTAGCGCTGCCGCCCGCGGCGGGCGTAGAGCAAGGTGGGGCCCTTGCTCACCGGGACGAAGTGGGCCCGGAAGTAGGCGTGCAGGCCGGGCGTCCACGGGATGCGGCGGTAGGCCAGCCCGGTCAGCCACACGTACTGGGCGGACCGGAACGCTTTCTGCCAGACCGCCCGGACGCCGGGCGACTGGGCGGCCCCGGTGGTCCCGTTCCGGCCGTGCGACAGCGCGTAGTCGGTGCCGACCCCGTCCACCATCTGCGAGCAGCCCGGCACGTCGGAGACGAACCGGTCGGCGGCCATCGCGTACGACACCTGATCGGCCAGCACGCACGCGCCCGGCCGGATCGCGTGCCGGGCGGCGGAGATCTCGGACGGAGGGACCGCCGCGGTCAGGCTGGTCACCGATGCCGCCTGGAGGACTGTGAAGGCGATCAGCACCGCGCCCACCAGCCACGGCAGGGCGGCCACCGGCCGGGGGCCGGGCCGCGGCAGCCGGGACCTGCTGGCGCGCCCGGATCCGTCAGCGGCCGGCACTGACCGCGCCGGGGCGGGCCCGCCCGGGGCCGGC
>DASQSC010000534.1:0-2479 GCA_035642555.1 Streptosporangiaceae bacterium
ACCGCCGAGCCCGGCGCCCGGCCGCTGCTGCTGCTCCTGCGCTGCGCGCTCCGGCCCGCCAGCCTGGACGAGGAAACGGCCATCGAGCTGCTGACCGGGCCGCTCGGCGGGGCGGACACGCTGGGCCTGCGCCGGCTCCGGCGCGGGCTGCGGCTCACCGCCCAGTCGGCCGGCCAGGAGCCCGATGCCGAGCCGCTGGCCGCCGCGCTCCGCGATCCGCGGGAGCTGATCCTGCTGGACGGCCCGGCCGCTGACGCTGCCCGCGGGGTGGGCTCGCTGCTGGCCACGGCCAGGAAGGCGGCCCGCGGCGGCAGCGCGCACGACGTGCTGTGGGCGGTGTGGGACGCCTCCGGGCTGGCCGCCGAGTGGCAGGCGGCCAGCGCCGCGGGCGGTGCCCGGGGCAGCGCGGCCGACCGCGACCTGGACGCGGTGGTCGCGCTGTTCGACGCGGCCGCCAGGTTCACCGCCCGGCTGCCGCCCGGGTCACCCCGGTTGTTCCTGGACAGCATGTCCGGCCAGGAGATCCCCGGGGACACGCTGGCGGAGCAGGCGCCCTCCGGTGACGCCGTGCGTATCCTCACCGCGCACCGCGCCAAGGGCCTGGAATGGGAGCTGGTGGTCGTGGCCGGGGTGCAGGAAGGCATCTGGCCGGACGTCCGGCTGCGCTCGTCGCTGCTCGGCATGGATGAGCTGGTCGACGCCGTGGCCGGAACCGGCGTTCCTGCCGGTCCTGGCGCTGCCGGCGGCCCGGCGGCGGCCGCGCTTGCCTCGAAGCTGCTGGCCGAGGAACGGCGGCTGTTCTACGTGGCGGTCACCCGCGCGCGGCGGTCGCTGGTCGTGACCGCCGCGGGCGGGGAGGACAGCGAGGACCGGCCGTCCCGGTTCCTGGCCGAGCTGGCGGGCGACGACGTCGAGATCGAGCACGTGGCCGGCCCCGGACGGCGGTGGCTGACGCTGCCCGCGCTCACCGCCGACCTGCGGCGATCGGCGGCGGACCCTGGCCGGCCCGAGCCGGTGCGACGGGCCGCCGCGGCCCAGCTCGCCAAGCTGGCGCGGGCCGGGGTGAGAAGCGCGGCCCCCGCTGAGTGGTACCAGCTCACCAGCTTGTCGGATCCCAGCCCGCTGCTCGCCCCGGGCGAGGGCGCGCTGGCCAGGCTGTCCCCCTCCCACGTGGAGTCGTTCACCAAGTGCGGCCTGCGGTGGCTGCTGGAGACCGCGGCCGGGGCGGGCTCGACCGACGTGGCCCGGCACTTCGGCACCGTGATCCACGCGGCGGCGGTGCTGGCCGCAACCGGGGCCGGTGACTCGGAGATCGGCAAGCGGATCGACGAGATCTGGCACCACCTCGACTTCGGCAGTGCCTGGTATAGCGAGAAGCAGCGAGAGCAGGCCGACCGGATGGTGACCAAGTTCCTGGCGTGGCACCGCGCCGGCCGGCGGCGGCTGGCCACGGTCGAGGAAGCGTTCCGGGTGCAGACCGGGCAGGTTGAGATCACCGGGCGGGTGGACCGGCTGGAGCGGGACGAGCACGGCCGGGCGGTCGTGGTGGACCTGAAGACCGGCTCGACCCGCCCGGCCGACGACGAGCTGGGCCGCAACCCGCAGCTCGGCGTCTACCAGCTGGCGGTGCTGCTGGGGGCGTTCGAGCAGTTCGGGCTGATCCAGCCGGGCGGCGCGGAACTGGTCCAGGTGGGGAAGCAGAGCTTCGCCGCCCAGGCGCGGGTGCAGCGGCAGCAGCCGCTGGCCGACGACCCGGACCCGGACTGGGTCGCCGACCTGGTCGAGACGGTGGCGGCGGGGATGGCGGGACCGGTGTTCGAGGCGCGGCTGAACCCGGGCTGCCGGAACTGCCCGGTCAAGTCCTGCTGCCCGGTTCACCCCGAGGGGGAGCAGGTGGGAGAGTGACCAGCTCGTACACGCCGGGACAGCTGGCCCGCCTGCTCGGCCTGCCGGAGCCGACGGCCGAGCAGGCGGCCGTGATCTCTGCCCCGCTGGCGCCGATGGCGGTCATCGCCGGCGCCGGGTCAGGCAAGAGCGAGACCATGGCCGCGCGGCTGGTCTGGCTGGTCGGCAACGGGCTGGTCCGGCCCGAGCGGGTGCTCGGCCTTACCTTCACCCGGAAGGCCGCCGCCGAGCTGGGGCAGCGGGTGCGGGCCCGGCTGGCGGGCCTGCGCCGGGCAGGCGTGGCCGTGCCGGGGGAGGGCGGCCCGGCTCCGGACGCCGGCGGCGATCCCGGCGACGGGGAGAGCGACGCGCTGCTGGGCGAACCCGTCGTGTCGACCTACCACGCGTACGCCGCCCGGCTGGTCGCCGACCACGCGCTGCGGGAAGCGCTGGAACCGTCGCTGCGGCTGGTCACCCCGGCGGTCGCGTGGCAGATCGCCGCCCAGGTGGTGGCCGCGTACGCCGGCCCGATGGACGCGGTGACCTGGACCCCGCAGACGGTGACGGCGGCGGTGCTCGCGCTGGCCGGGGAGCT
>DASQSC010000535.1:0-2948 GCA_035642555.1 Streptosporangiaceae bacterium
GTCGCCGCCATCGGCCGCATCGTCGAGGCCAACAAGGCGGCGCTGGCCCGGCTGGTGACCCGGGAGCTCGGCAAGCCGTACCCCGAGGCGCTGGGGGAGGTCCAGGAGATCATCGACACCTGCGACTTCTTCCTGGGCGAAGGCCGGCGGCTGTACGGCCAGACCGTCCCCAGCGAGATGCCGGACAAGCAGCTGTTCACCTTCCGGGTCCCGGTCGGCACGGCGGCGGTGGTGACCGCCGGGAACTTCCCGGTCGCCGTCCCGTCCTGGTACCTCGTCCCGGCCCTGGTGACCGGCAACACCGTGGTCTGGAAGCCGGCCGAGTACGCGGCGGCCTCGGCCCTGGCGCTGTACGAGCTGATCCAGGCCGCCGGGCTGCCCGAGGGCGTGCTCAACATCGTGTTCGCGGACGGCGAGGCCACGTTCGCGGGCCTGCAGCGAGGGCTCGCCGACGGCAGCATCGACAAGATCGGCTTCACCGGCTCGACCGCCGCCGGCAGCCGGATCGGCGAGCTGGCCGGCCGTCACCTGCAGTCGCCGTGCCTGGAACTGGGCGGGAAGAACCCGATGGTCATCACGCCCAGCGCGAGCATCGAGCTGGCGGTGGAAGGGGCGCTGTTCTCCGGGTTCGGCACCGCCGGGCAGCGGTGCACGTCGCTGGGGACGATCATCGTGCACGAGTCGGTGCACGATGAGTTCCTGGCCCGGCTCGCGGCGGCGGCGTCGGCCGCCCCGGTCGGCGACCCCGCCCAGGACGTGCTGTACGGGCCGATGCTGGACCAGAAGTTCGCCAGCCGGTTCGAGGAGTACCTGGGCTGGATCCAGCCGCATCACAAGGTGCTCGGCTCGAGCGGGCTTGGCAGGATCGGCGCCGCCAGCCCGCGGGCCGGGTTCGTGGGTGACCCGGAGGCCGGGCTCTTCTACCACCCCACGATCGTGGACGGGCTGCAGCCCGGCGACGCGCTGCTGCGGGAGGAAACGTTCGGCCCGGTGGTGGGCGTCACCACCTACACGGCGCTGGACGACGCGATCACGCTGGCCAACGCGCCGGGGTACGGGCTGTCGTCCGCTATCTACACCACCGACCCGCAGGAGGTCTTCCGGTTCCGGGAGGGCATCAGCGCGGGCATGGTGAGCGTCAACAACTCGACCTCGGGAGCTGAAGCCCACCTGCCGTTCGGCGGTAACGGCAAGTCCGGCAACGGCAGCCGTCAGTCCGGCCTGTGGGTGCTCGACCAGTTCACCCGCTGGCAGGCGATGAACTGGGACTACTCCGGCCGGCTGCAGAAGGCGCAGATGGACGTCGCCGAGCTCACGCCCGACCTGGGGTTCCGGCTTCAGTCCTGAGCAGCGCCGTCGCCGGGGATCGGCAGCTGCAGGTAGATCATCCCGCGCAGGTCCAGCCAGGCACGGTCCGGGCCGCGGGACAGCCGCATGAGCACCTGGCCACAGGCGGGACAGCGCGCCACCAGGCCCGGGCCGTCGGCGTAGACCCGCGCCTGCCCCACGGAGCCGCTGGTGCCGCAGGTCGCGCACTGGCCAACCGCCGCCGTGACGTCCACCGCGAAGATCTCCCGCAGTGGTCCCGCGAGCATGTTGCCGTCCAGGTACCCGGTCATCGTTCCCCTCCCCTGGGAGCTACCCTCCCGTGGGCCCGAAGCGCTCGGTCTTGATGCGGCCCGGGTCGTGCCCTGCCGCCACCAGCAGCCCGGCGGCGGCTTCCACGAACCCGGTAGGGCCGCACACGAACACCGCCGGCGCCTGCTCCGGCGGCCAGCCACCGGCGGCGAGCACCTTCGCGCTGATCCGCCCGGCTGGCACCGGCCATCCCGGCGGGGTCCGCCGGGTATACGCGTACCTGACCCGCAGGCCCTCGTCGCGCCCCTCCCGTTCCGAAATCTCGGCCGCGTACAGGACGGTGGCGGGCTCGCGGGCCGAGTACACCAGCCGGAACGGCGGGGGGCGGGGCACCCCGGCGCGGGCGCGGATCATCGCCATCAGCGGCACGATCCCGCTGCCGCCGGCCACCAGCAGCACCGGCGCGGGGCTGCCGCGGTCCCACACGAACCACCCGCCGACCGGTCCCCGCAGCTCCAGCGGGTACCCGGGGGCCAGGGTCTCGGTCAGGTACGGCGACACCTCCCCGTCCCGCAACCGCTGCACGGTCAGCTCCAGCCGCTGGCCGTCCGGGGCGGAGGCGACCGAGTAGGACCGCTGCGCCGAGTACCCGTCCGGCGCGGTCAGCCGCACGTCCAGGTGCTGGCCGGGCCGGTGGCCGGGCCAGCCGGGCACGTCCAGCACGATCGTGCGGGCGGTCGCGGTCTCCTCCCGCAGCGCCGTGACCGTGGCCACCCGCCAGGTCAGTCGCCCCAGTACCGCTGCTCGCGCCATGGGTCCCCGTAGCTGTGATAGCCGAGCGTCTCCCAGAAGCCCGGCTCGTCCTCATCTCGCAGCTCGATCCCGGACAGCCACTTCGCGGACTTCCACAAGTACAAATGGGGAACGAGGAGCCTCGCCGGCCCGCCGTGCTCGGGCTCGAGCGGCGCTCCGTCGTACTCAAACGCGACCCAGGCCTGCCCGCCGGTCAGGTCGGCCAGCGGCAGGTTGGTGGTATAGCCGCCGTACGAGCGGGCGAGCGCGAACCCGGCGCCCGTCTCCACCCCGGCCAGCAGCGTCTCCACCGGCACTCCCCGCCAGCCCGTGGCGAGCTTCGACCACTTGGTGACGCAGTGCAGGTCGACGGTGATCTCCTCGCTCGGTAGCGCCTGGAACGCAGCCCAGTCCCAGGAGCGCACCTGGCCGGTCTCGGTTTCCAGCCGCAGCTCCCAGGAGCCGGTGCTGACCTGCGGCGTCGGACCGGCCGACAGCACCGGGAAGTCCTCCACCAGGTACTGACCGGGCGGAAGCTGCTCGCTGCCGGCCCGGCGGCGGCCGGAGAAGCCCGGCGA
>DASQSC010000536.1:0-2429 GCA_035642555.1 Streptosporangiaceae bacterium
CCGGCGTGGCCCGGGGAACCGCCGGGCCACCGCAGCCGGTGAGCGCGAACGCGGTCCCGGCCGCCGCGATGGCGGCCGCGGCCCGGGCGGCGTTCGCGAGCGCCGTTCGCCGCGGCCGCCACGGACGGCCTGGCTGCCGGGTGTCAGCTGGCGCAGCTGGTGCTGAGGATGGCATGTTCGCGTGCCCAGTAGCCGGGGACGCCGTCGTAGGGGTTGGCGCCGGAGCGGTCGGTGACGTAGAGGTGGCCGGCGTTGCGGGCGCGGGCGAGCCGGACGACGGCGGCGAGCCGGGAGCCGGGGGTGGCATAGACGTTGTGCACGAACCTGGCTGCCGGGTAGGAGCGGGCCCAGCCGGGGATGCGCAGGTGCAGGTAGCCGGCGTAGGGGCCTTCGTACACCATCACGGCGGTGGCGATGGCCAGGTAGCCGGGGTCGGGGTAGATCCCGGGGTTGAGCCAGATGGCGGCGCCGGGGTCGGCCCGGTGGATGGTGGCGGCGAGGGCGCGGTAGTAGCCGAGCCGGGCGGCGGTGCTGCCGACCTGGTCGAGGAAGATGCCGGTGACGTGGTACCAGGCCCGGTAGTGGCGGGCCTCGGCGGTGACCTGGGAGACCGGCCGCCGGCCGTAGCCGGTGTCGACGTACCCGAGGACCTGGATCCCGGCGCCCTGGGCCTGGGCCACGGCGTGCTGATAACCGGGGTCGGGGGAGCTGCCAGCGCCGGACGAGGTGAGGTCGAGGATCATGGTGCCCGGCAGCGGTCCCTGCCGCACCAGGTGCGTCCACCCGCCAGCGGAGAAGAACGCCGGCACGAAGGCCGCCCGGCACGGCCGCGCGGCCGCCCGGCCGCCCGGCCACAGCAGGACCGCGGCGGCGACGGTGGCGGCGATCACCACGCTCATGATCCCGGCGATCAGCGGCAGCCGGCGCGGGGACCGGCCGGGGCGGCGCTGCCCGGGTCCTGGCGGCCCGTATCCCGACTGCCAGCCCCGGCTGCGCCGGTGGGCGCCGGGGCTGCGGGCCGGCCGGGTGCCCGCCGCAGACCGGGCGCCCCTTGCTGGCTGGGTGCCACCGGCCCGGCCCGTGCCGGGCCGCTGAGTCATGCCCGCATCCACGGTGCCTCCGGCTCGAACCCGCCCGCCGGCAGCCGGTCGTACGGGTTGCTCCCGCCGTTGTCGGTGATGTACATGCTGCCGGCGTGGCGCCGGCGGGACAGCAGGAACGCGCCCCCGAAGAACGGGGGCGGTACCGAGTACACGACGTGGTAGAACTTGCTGGCTGGCAGCGACCGGGTCCAGTGCGGCACCGCCAGCCGCAGGTAGGCCTGCCAGCAGCCCTCGAACGTGCCGAGCAGGTCAGCGTGCTCGGCATAGCCGGGGTGCGGGTGCGTGCCGTGGTTGAAGAACACCACCTCCGCCCCGTTGGCGCGGCTGCGGTCAGCCAGCGCGGCATAGTGCCGCAGCCGCCCGGGGGTCCCGGCGGCGCGGTCGAAGCAGACGCTGGCAACGCCGTACCAGTCGCGGTAGCGGCCGGCCTCGGCCAGCACCTGGCGGCGCGGACGCCGCCCGTAGTTGGTGTCCACGTACCCGGCCATGGCGACCCCGGCGGCACGCAGCCGCTCGACCACCGGGACGAACGCCGGGTCCGGTGCGTCACCGGGCCCGCTGGCCACGTTCAGTATCACCAGCCGGACCTGCGGCGCGTGGCCGGCCAGTGACTCCCAGAGCCCGGGCCGCGCCACGGGATGGAAGTAGGCGGGGATCACCAGCCCGGGCGGGGCCGGCGGCGGGACGGCGGGGCGGGTGCCCTCAGCCGGGATGCGGGCCACCGCTTCCCTCCCACAGGTCTGACAGCGAGGCGGTCAGGTCCCGGCGGGGACGCCAGCCCAGGTCCTGCCGGGCGCGGGTGATGTCGGCCTGTTGCCACAGTAGCTGGCCCGAGCGCGCGGACCCGGGCGCGTCCTCGTGCACGGCGGCGGTGCAGCCGCTGACCGCGAGCAGTTCCTTGACCAGGGTGCGGGCCGGTACCCCGGCGCCGCTGCCGACGTTCAGGACCGGATGCGGCAGCTCCGGCCTGGCCGCCGCCGCCAGCGCGGCGCCGGCGACATCGCGCGCGTCCACGAAGTCCCTGACCCCGTCCAGCGGCCCGAGCCGGATGTCCGAGCCGTGGGCCATGGCCTGCCGCACCTGCTCCGCCACCCGGCCTGGCAGGCCGCCGGCTGGCGCGCCCGCACCGACCGGATTGAAGACCCGCAGCACCACCGCGTCGAGCCCGGCCGACCGGGCCAGTTCCACCAGCCTGGTGCCGGCCAGCTTGGTCACCCCGTAGCTGGCCACCGGCCGCGCGGGGGCGGACTCGGTCACCGGGATCCCGGGCTCGCTGCGGCCGTACTCGGCGGCCGAGCCGAGATGCACCAGCCTGATCCCGGGGGC
>DASQSC010000537.1:0-4001 GCA_035642555.1 Streptosporangiaceae bacterium
CGCGTCGCTGCTCGCTCACCTGCCCGCCCCGGGTGACCGCGTGGGGGTCGTGCGCGTGCTGGACGGGCAGGCCCGCAGCCGGCCGCCCGAGGTCGCGGGTGACCTCGTAACCGGCTCGCCGGCCAGCGCGGCGGCCGCGGCGAGCCTGCTCAGCAGCTATGACGTGGCGATCGTCCAGCACGAGTACGGCATCTACGGCGGGCCGGACGGCCGGGACCTGATCCCGCTGCTGAGCTCGCTGACCGTGCCCAGCATCGTGGTGCTGCACACCGTGCTGGGACGGCCGTCGCCCAGCCAGCGGATGGTGCTGGACGAGGTCACCCGCGCGGCCGACGGGGTGGTCACGATGACCGAGACCGCCCGGCTGCGGCTGCTGAACATCTACGGCACCGACGCGGCGAAGGTGTCGGTGATCGGCCACGGTGCCGCCGACAACCGGGTCACCGGGCCGCGCCGCCGGGCCGAGCGGCCGCGGATCGTGACCTGGGGCCTGCTCGGGCCCGGCAAGGGCATCGAGCACGCGATCGACGCCGTGGCGCTGCTGCGGGTGAGCGGGATCGAGGTCGACTACGTGGTGGCCGGCCAGACCCACCCGCGGGTGCGCGAGGCCGACGGCGAGTCCTACCGGTGCTCGCTGGAGGAGCGGGCCCGCGCCCGCCACGTGGGCGACCTGGTGCACTTCGACCCGCGGTACCTGCCGGCGGGCTCGCTCGGGGACCTGATCAGCAGCGCCGACGTGGTGGTGCTGCCGTACCAGTCGCTGGAGCAGGTCACCTCCGGCGTGCTGATCGAGGCCGTGGCCGCGGGCAAGCCGGTGGTCGCCACCTGCTTCCCGCACGCGGTGGAGCTGCTCGCCAGCGGGGCCGGGCTGCTGGTGGTGCCCGGCGACCCGGGCGGGCTGGCGAAGGCGCTGCGCCGGGTGATCACCGAGCCGGGCCTGTCGGCGCGGATGAGCCGCCACGCGGGCGACCTCGCGCCGCAGTTCCTGTGGCCGGCGGTGGCGGCGGGCTACCGGGACCTCGCGGCCTCGCTCATCAAGAACGCGTCGATCAGCAGGGCGGCGTCGCTGGCCAAGCCGGTGCCGGTCGCCCCGGCAGCCGCCGGCGCCCCGGCAGCCGCGGCCAAGGCGGCGGCGCTATGAGCAGCACCCTGACCGGCGTGCCCGCGCCCCCGTTCGGGCACCTGCTGCGGATGACCGACGACACCGGGCTGTTCGAGCACGCCAGCGGCTGCCAGCCCGCGCTCGAGCACGGCTACTGCGTCGACGACGTCGCGCGCGGGCTGGCGATCGTCTGCCGGGAGCCGGACCCGGCCCCGGAACTGACCCGGGCGGCCCGGGTCTACCTGCGGTTCCTGGCGCAGGCGCAGGCGCAGGACGGCAGGTTCACCAACCGGCTCGGCCACGACGGCCGCTGGCACGGCGACCAGACCACCGAGGACCACTGGGGGCGCGCGCTGTGGGGGCTGGGGACCGCCGCCGCCCGCGGCCCCGGCGGCGCGCTGCGCGAGGAAGCGCGGGAACGTTTCGAACGGGGGGCGCGGCTGCCAACGCCGTTCCCCCACTCGATCACGTTCGCCGCGCTGGGCGCCGCCGAGGTGCTGGCCGGCTGGCCGGGCCACCCCGGCGCGCTCACCGTGCTCGGCCGGGTCCGGGAGGTCATCGGCGAGCCGCCGGACGACCCGGGCTGGCCGTGGCCCGGCCAGCGTCTCAGCTACGCCAGCGCGGCGATCGCGGAAGCGGTCATCGCGGCGGGCGCCGGGCTCGGCGATGACCGGCTGCTGGACGGCGGGCTGCGGATGCTGGACTGGCTGCTGTCGCTGTGCACCCGCGGCGGGCACCTGTCGGTGGTGCCGGTCGGCGGCTGGGACGCCATCGACATCAGCCCCGGGTTCGACCAGCAGCCGATCGAGGTCGCTGCGATCGCCGACGCCTGCGCCCGCGCGGCCGCCGTCACCGGGGACCGGCGCTGGCTGGCTGGCACCGGCAGCTGCGTGGCCTGGTACCTCGGCGCCAACGACGCGGGCACGGTCATGCTCAACGAGCAGACCGGCGGCGGCTACGACGGGCTCAAGCCGGACCGGCCCAACCCCAACCAGGGGGCCGAGTCCACGCTGGCCATGATCTGCGTGCTGCAACACGCCCGGAGCCTGGCCCGGCTGGCCCCCGAGCACCTGCCCGCCCGATAGTGGAGTGCGTGACTGCTCCCGCCCCGGATCGGCTGCTGACCCGGACCGGGCACTGGCTCCGGCCGGACTCCTCCCGCGTCCTCGGCCGCCTGTTCGTGCCCGGGCAGGAGACCCTGATCCGGGGCGAGTCGCGGGCCAGGAGCGTCATCGACCGCATCCTCGAGCTGACCGAGGAGGAGGTCGGCGATGCGCTCGCCCGCACCGTCGCCCGCTACTCGGGCCGGTACCGGGATCTGGGCGAGACGCTGGAGCTGCACTTCCGGCTGATCTCGCACCGGGTGGGCAGCGAGATGGCGGTCAGCCCGGCGCGGCAGCGGCTGATCGGCGCGTACTTCAGCCAGGAGATGGCGATCGAGGCGGCCGCGCTGGCGAACCCGTCCATCGTGCCGCACCCCGACCAGTCCGGCTGCGGCCCGGGCGAGCTGCGGTTCGTGATGAGCCTGCGGGCGGTCGGGGAAGGGCACCTGTCCTGCATCGAGTTCCGCACCGGGGTGGTAGCCGACGGCGGCCGGGTGCGGCTGGACGAGCCCGGTCGTTTCCTCGACGCCGGGCAGCCCCGGCCGGTCGTCTACGACCGGGAGCTGTTCGCCAGCAGGCTCGCCGAGCTGGCCGGGTCCGATGACGAGAACGCCCGGGTCCTGTGGAGCCTGCTGCCGCGGCACTTCGCTCCCGCCGAACTGGACGCCGCACTGGGCGAGCTGGCCCGGCAGCGGCTCACCCCGGACGGCTCCGGCACGCTGGCCGGGACGGTCCGCTGGATCGCCGCCTGCACCTACGCGGTCGAGTTCAGCGAGCAGACCGACCTGTCGGAGCGGGTGCTCGCCCCGAGCAGCCCGGTCGAGAGCCACGGCATGGAGGACGCCAGGTTCGTCCGGTTCGAGGCCGACGACGGGCCGGTGTACTACGCCACCTACACCGCGTTCGACGGCGCGCAGGTGTCCCCGCAGCTGCTGGCGACCACGGACTTCCTCACCTTCACGATCTCCCAGCTGTCCGGCCCGTCGGCCCGGAACAAGGGCATGGCGCTGTTCCCCCGGCGCGTCGGCGGCCGGTTCGTGGCGCTGTCGCGGTGGGACCGGGAAACCAACGCGATCGCCTACTCCGATGACGGGCACCGCTGGGAGCCGGCGGTGGACGTGCAGGCCCCGGCCCGGGCCTGGGAGCTGACGCAGCTCGGCAACTGCGGCTCGCCGATCGAGACCCCGATGGGGTGGCTGGTGTTCACCCACGGGGTGGGGCCGATGCGGGAGTACGCCATCGGCGCGATGCTGCTCGACCTCGACCAGCCGGCCCGGGTCAGGTACGCGCTGCCGGAGCCGCTGCTGGTCCCCGACGACGCCGAGCGCAACGGGTACGTGCCGAACGTGGTGTACTCGTGCGGCGCGATGCTGCACGGCGACACGATCGTGCTGCCCTACGGCTGCAGCGACTCCTCGGTGCGGATCGCCACCGTGGACCTGCCCGGCCTGCTGGAGCGGCTCCGGTCAGCCGGCCCCGCCGGGACCTGACGCCCCGGCGGGCCCGGCGCCGGCGGGCCCGGCCCCGGCGGGCCCGGCCCCGGCGCGCAGCAGCGAGGTGACCATGGCCGCGAACACCGCCAGCCACACCGCGAACGCCACCCAGGTCCCGTCCCGGCCCAGCGTGACCAGCCACCGCACGCCCAGCGCCCCGCCCAGGGCATGGCTGGCGGCGCAGTACATGCCGAGCGGGAAGACGATGCTCCACAGCGGCGACTCATAGCGCAGCCGGATCCCGCGGACCAGGTGCCGCCACACCCCGAGCCCTACCAGCAGCGGGATCAGCCAGGTGCCGAA
>DASQSC010000538.1:0-3956 GCA_035642555.1 Streptosporangiaceae bacterium
GAGGACGCCCTCGGCAGCGTCGCAGATCTGCTGGGCGGTGACGGGCGTCCGCCGCCGGATGGCGGCGGCCAGGGTGGCGAGGCCATCGCTGAGGTCCCGGTGCCGGTCCTCGATCAGCCCGTCGGTGTACAGCAGCAGGCCAGCGCCGGGCGGCAGCCGCCGGGTGCTGGTGCGCACGCCGGGGTCGGCCGTCGCGCCGAGCATGGCGCCGGGCGGGTCATCGAGGTAGGCGGCCAGCCCGGGCGCGACGGTGACCAGCGGCGGCGGGTGCCCGGCGCTGGCGTAGGCGAGCTGGCCGGTGGCCGGATGCAGCACCGCATAGAACGCCGAGGCCAGCGCCTCGGGCAGGAGCCGCGTGAGGGCGCGGTTGGCGTGCTGGAGCATGCCGCCGGGATCGGGATGGTCGATGGCGTAGGCCCGGAGCAGGCTGCGGACCTGGCCCATGATCGACGCCGAGCTGATGTTGTGCCCGGCGACGTCGCCGATCACCAGCGCGACCCCGCCGTGATCGAGCGGGAACGCGTCGTACCAGTCACCGCCCACATGCACGCCGTCACTGGCGGGCAGGTAACTGGCCGCCAGCTCCAGCCCGCCGATCTCGGGCAGCCGGCCCGGCAGCAGCGCGCGCTGCAGGGTCTCGGCAATGGTGTGCTCGCGCGCGAACATGTCGGCGGTGGCGATGGCGCCCGACAGCCGCCGCGCGAACTCCTCGACCACCGCGATGTCCGCGGCGACGAAGCCGGACCACTCCGCGTCCCGGCCCAGCACGAGAACGCCGACCGGGCGCCCCTCCACCAGCAGCGGAACGGAGAGGACGCTGTCGGCCCGCAGCCGGGCCAGCAGGTCAGCCACGCCCGGGGCCAGGCCGCGCCAGACTGCCAGCTTCGCAGCGGCATCGGGCAGCAGCTGGCTGGTGCCGGTGGAGAAGGCGACCTGGAGCGACATCGGGCCCGATACCGGCAGCCGGTGCTGCCCGAGCTCGGCGAGCACCGGGGCGCGGGCGGGGTCGCGGTGGGCCAGCGAGGTCGCCTGGAGCGTGCCGTCCCCGGCCGACAGGAACACGACGCAATGGTCGGCGAGGGCCGGCACGACCAGCTGCGCGGCGTGCTCCAGCAGCTCGCGCCGGTCGCGCGTGGCAGCCACCAGGGCGCCGGCCCGCAGCAGGAAGCTGAGCCGTTCCTGGACGTTGTCGGCCTGGGCGCGGGCGGACTGCTCCCGGGCCAGCAGCGCGGCGCGCTCCTGCTCGGCTCGCTGCCGCACGGTGAGGTCGACCACGAAGGTCACCCACCGCAACGGGTCGCGGTCCACCGCTGCGCCCCCGACCAGCACCGGCACCCGGTGCCCGTCCCGGTGCAGGTACTCCTTATCGTAAGGCTGGAAGGCGCCGCTGCGGATCAACTGGGCGCGGGCGTCGCGGTCCCGCTCCGCATGCTCGGGCGCGGTGATCCTCTGGTAGGAGATGCGGCCCGCGGCCAGGTCCTCCCGGCTGTAGCCGATGAGGTCAAGGAACGCGTCGTTGGCCTCGTAGACCCCCTGGTCGGTGGACGCGACCACGCCGAGCACGTTCGCTTCCCGCAGCGAGCTCAGCAGGCCGGAGCTCTCCCGCAGGGCCGCCTCCATCCGCCGGCTCTCGGTGAGATCGGCCATGATCATGTACCCGCGCTGGCAGCTGCCGCGCTCGTCCCTGGCATCCGGCACCGCGGTCACCCGTAGCCAGCGGATCTCGCCGGTCCGCCGGTCGGGCACCCCGGTCACCTCACCGGCCACCAGCTCGCCGGTACGCAGCGCCACCCGCCACGGAACCTCCCGCGGCCGGTACGGCGACCCGTCCTCGTGGATCAGCTGGGAGGCCGGGAAGAGCGGGAGCGCGCCTATCCGCGCCGGGTCCCGGCCCAGGATCTGGCCGGCCGCCGGGTTCGCGCCGGTGATCGTCCCATCGGCCTCGAACTCGATCACGCCGTGCGGCGTGGTGCCCAGCAGGACCCGGTGCCGCTCCCGGGTCCGGGCAAGTTCCCGCTCAATGGCCGCCAGCCGGCGGTGGTCGGCGACCTGCGGCGTCACGTCCGCGGCCAGCAGCAGGGCGCCGGTGACCTCGCCGCCGGGTCCGGCCACCGGCTGGCAGCTGAATTCCAGGAACCGCGCCCCGGCGCCACCGGCCGGCAGGTGGCCCCAGGCGACCGTTGCCTCCTCCGGCGCGAGCGCGCCAGCGGCGGCCACCTGGCTGAGCGCCCGGAAGCAGTCCTCGGTGACCAGCTCAGGCAGTGTCCCGGCCAGCGGCAGGCCTGCCAGATCATGGCCGCCGGCGAGATCGCGGTAGCGCTGGTTGGCGAACTCGACCACCAGCTCCGGCCATGTCAGGTAGGCCGCAGCGGCAGGGAGGCTCGCGAGCAGCCGCCGCCTGCCCGCCTGCCCGCCGCGTGCGCCGCTCCGACGCCGGACCGGGATTGAGATCGGTGCCCCCTGAGAGTGACCGGACCGTCACTACGTAGCACATTATCCCAGGTCAATTCCGGGCCACCGGCGGCTGCCGGGCCGCGGGCAGGGCGCCCGGCCTGCGGGCACGGCCGTGCCGCTCAGCCTGCCAGCGCCCGGACCCGCTCGATGACCGGCGCGAACGCGTCCAGGTAGGGCTCGTGCACGGTGTAGTAGCTGAAGCCGTACCGGTCGCGGTTGCGGATGACCTGCTCCGCCATGTCCTCGATGGTGCCGACGAACAGGAACGGGTTCACCAGGATCTCGTCGGCGGTCACGGTGCCGCGGTACTGCTCCGCCAGTTCGCCCGCTGCCTTGCGGCGGTCCCCGGTCACCACCACGGCCTGGGTCAGCGCGTGCCATTCGATCGCGCCGGCCCGGTCCCCCGCGCACTCGCGGGCGAACCGCACCCGCTCACCCGCCTCGGCCGCGGTGCAGAGCCGGAACACCCCCGGCGGCTCCCCCTGCCGCTGGAACAGCCCCCCGATGCCGACGATGTCAGCGGTCCCGGCGGCGATCCGCAGCACCCGGTCCCCGGACCCGCCGACCAGCAGCGGCGGCCCGTGCCCGCCGAACCCGCGGTGCTGCACCGGCAGCAGTGGCGGGAAGCCGAGCCGCTCCCGCAGTTCCGCCTGCTGCTCGTAGCCGTCCCCCGCGAACAGGCGGGTGAGCTCGGCGATCGTGGCCGACAGCCGGGCCGCCCTGGCGGCGTGCGCTTCCCAGCTGATCCCCGCCTCGTCGAACTCCCACTTCATGTGGCCCGACCCGAGGCCGACCTCCAGCCGGCCGCCGGTGAGGATGTCCGCGGTCGCGATCTCGCGCGCGAGCAGCGCCGGGTTCCAGAACGGCACGTTGATCACCAGCGTGCCGACCCGCACCCGCTCGGTCGCCGTCGCCGCCGCGACCACCGCCTGGAACGGGGCGGCGTGCCCGAGGTGGTCGGCGGCGAAGATGGTGTCGTAGCCGTAGCTCTCCGCCCGGCGGCACATGGCCGCGAACTCGTCGCGCGTTCTGAGGCCGAAGATGTTGGACGAGAACCTGAAGCCGCTCATGCCGCCACGCTGCCACATCAGCCGCTGCCACATCAGCCGCCGGCATATCAGCCGCCGGTACGGGCCGCTGGCGCCTCGCCCCCGGCGGCGGTCAGGGCAGGCTGAGGCCGTGCAGGTAGCCCTCGCCGGCGGCGGTGATCCCGGCGCTGAAGGCCTGCTCGCCCGCGATCAGCCCGTCGACATGCAGCGGCCAGCCGGCCGGCCGCTTCCCGTTGCCGGCGGTCAGCGGGGTGACCAGCGCAGTCCCGGCGGGGACGTCCACCGCCAGCCCGAGCAGCGCCTGGACCAGGCCGCCGGCGGCGGCCGCCGCCCACGCCTGGGGGCGGCAGGCGGCCGGGTAGGGGACGGGCCAGGGCAGGCGGGTCCGGTCCTCCCCCGCGTACAGTTCCGGCAGCCGCCATCCGAACGAGGACGCTGCCGTCAGCAGTCCGT
>DASQSC010000539.1:0-4803 GCA_035642555.1 Streptosporangiaceae bacterium
CGGAACAGGTGCGCGAGCGCGGTGATGTCGCCGGCCTCACCGTGCCCGAGCCGGGGGACCGCCGGTAGTGGCCCGTCGAGCAGGGCGACCAGTCGCTGGACGGTGCCGGGCCGCAGGCATGCCGTTCCATTGAGAACGTCCGCCAGCCGGCACGCGACGATGGCGCGGGTCAGCGTCTCCGGGAGCGGCTCACCGAACCCCGCCGGGGTCGGCGGCAGGCGCCGGGCGAACTCGTCCCGGCTCGCGGCGTCGAGCAGGGTCTTCGCGCCCACATGATGCTTGGTCGTGATGCCGTACAGGCGGCGCCCTTCGTTGTGCCGCACGAAGGCCAGGAACTCCTCGCGGCGCCGCGCAACACGATCGAGAGCGGCTTCGCTGAGTGCGCAGGACGCACCCTCCCGGCTGATCTTGTGCACGGACTCGATGGTGAGATCCCGGCTCGTGTCCACGATGACGGTCATCTGATCAAGGCCTCCCGGGGACAAGAACCTGGTGCTAGCCGTTGCCGCTGGGTTCGGCGTGCATGCTCCACAGCAGGCTGACCCGCCCGGCGGGGTCACCGCCATCGGCGTGATTGACGTGCCGGTGGCGGAACTCGTCGATCAGGTCACCCATCCGGGCGATCAGGTCGGCACGTTCCGCCGCCGTCAGCCACAGCGGCGTCCGTACGCCCTCCACCCAGGCGTCGTCGCCCGCTTCTGCCAGCTCGGCGCGGTAGGCGTCGATGATCGCGAGCTCGGCCCGATGCGACAGCGCCGGGTCGCCGACCTCCAGCGAGATGCGCCAGGACAGCCCGGTCGCCAGGTACGGCCGCTCGGTGACCCCGCGCGGCCCCGGACGGGGCGGCTGCGGCGCGAGGAACCCGGTGCCGGCCAGGAGCTTCACGTGCCGCAGCATGCTGCCGGGCGCGATGTCCAGCCGCTCAGCGAGTTCCTGGTTCGTCCACGCGTGGCCGAGGCAGAGCCGGAGCACGCGCAGCCGCAGCGGATGCGCCAGCGCCCTGAGCTGCTCCACCGTGGCGTCATGCCGCTCACTGACGCGACGGCCGGCTAGCCCTTCCCAGTCCACCGGCTTAGGATACCTATTGCATTTTTTGCAATAGGAGGGTGATGCCATGCCGCAGGGCCAGGAAGCTGGCGGGCCGGTGCAGGGCCAGGAAGCTGGCGGGCCGGCGCTGGGCGCGGACACCGGGTCCGCGGCCGGGTCCGCAACCGGGTCCGCAGCCGTTCGCCGGTACGTCGCCGCCAACTCAGAAAGCCTGCTGCGGACGCTGCTGGACTACGTCGCCCAGCCGTCCGTCAGCACGACCGGCGAGGGCGTCGCCGAGGCCGCCGAACGCGGCGCCGGCCTCATGCGCGCGGCCGGGCTGACCGCTGAGATCCTGCCGACGCCGGGCTCGCCGCTGGTGATCGGCAGCGCGCCCGGGCGGCGGGACTCGCCGCGGGTGATGATCTATGGCCACTACGACGTCCAGCCGCCGGGGCCGCTCGACGAGTGGCGGTCCCCGCCGTTCCGCCCCGAGGTGCGCGACGGCCGGGTCTACGGGCGCGGCACCGGCGACAACAAGGGCCAGCATCTGGCGCACCTGCTCGCGCTGCGGATCCTGACCGAGACCACGGGCGGGCTGCCATGCCCGGTCACCGTGGTCCTCGACGGCGAAGAGGAGGTCGGCAGCCCGCACTTCGGCTGGGCCGCCGACCGGTACCGGGACAGGTTCGGCGCCGACCTCGTGCTGTGGAGCGACGGGCCGGTGCACGACAGCGGCCAGGCCGCGGTGGTGCTCGGAGTGCGCGGCATCCTCACCTTTGAGCTGCGGGTCCGCGGCGCACGCTACCCGGTGCACTCGGGCAACTGGGGCGGCGTCGCACCGAACCCGGCCTGGCGGCTGGTCGAGGTGCTGTCCGCGCTGCGTGACCCGGCGACCGGCCGGGCGCTGGTGGAGGGCTTCTACGACGACGTACGGCCCTTCACCCCGCAGGAACGGCAGGTTCTCGACGATATCCCGGGCGATCTGGCCGCCGCGCTCGCGGAACTGGGCGCCCAGGCCCCCGAGCCGCCCGCCGACCGGGCCCTCTACGAACGGCTCGCCGCCTGGCCGACCTTTACGATCAACTCGCTGAGCTGCGAGGACGCCGGAGAGCATCGCACCGTGATCCCGAGCGTGGCGGTCGCGCGCTGTGACGTCCGGCTGGTGGACGACCAGCGCAGCGACCGCGTGGCCGACCTGTTCCGCGCTCACCTGGCCCGCGTCGCGCCGGATGCCGAGTTCGTGGCGGGCAGGGCGATGGAGCCGTCGCGGACGCCGCTCGGCTCGCCCTACCTGGGCGCGATCCGGTCCGGCGCGGCCGAGGGCCTCGGCGAGGAGCCGCTGCTGCTCCCAGCCCTGGGCGGCAGCCTCCCGATCCACGTCTTCACCGGGCAGCTCGGACTGCCCTGCTACGGGGTCCCGTTCGCGAACGTGGACGAGGCCAACCATGCACCGAACGAGAATCTGGAACTGGACCGTTTCTACTCGGGGATCACGGCGTCGGCCGCGATCCTCACCCGGCTGGCCGCGGACCCGGCGGCGGGCACTGAGGCGAAAGCGGGCGGCACAGCATGACGTTCCATGACTTCGACCGGATCAGCACGTTCAGCCTGCACCCCGGCGGCGAGCGCGTCCTGTACACCTGCGATGCCGGCGGGGAGTCCGGGCTGTGGGAGGTGCCCGTCGACGGCGGGCCGCCGGCCCGGGCCTACCCGGCCGCGCAGCGCCCGGAACTGTGCTTGTGGCGGCCGGACGGCCGGGCGATCCTGGTCAACACCGACCCCGGCGGGGCGGAGAATTACCAGCTCACGGAGGTCGACGCGGCCACGGGCTCGGTCAGCCCGCTGAGCCGGCCCGGCGTCCGCTACGAGGTCGGCATCCCGTACCACGCCGGCTCCGCGCCGTACAGCCCGGACTCGGCCAGGCTGGCCTACAGCAGCAACGCCAGGGACCCGGCCGTGTTCGACGTGCGGGTCAGGGATCTGGACTCCGGCGCGGAACGAACGGTTTTGGCTGGTGACGACCGTTATTTCCCGATGCGATGGTCGCCGGACTCCGAGCTACTACTCATCCTGCGGCTGCACCAGAACACCGAGCAGGACCTGTTCGCCTGCCACGTCGGCACTGGCGAGGTGCGTCACCTCACCCCGCACGAAGGCCCGGCGATCTACTGGCCGGTCGCCTGGTCGCATGATGGCCGGGGCTGCTACGTGCTGACCAGCCAGGGCCGGGAATTCACCGGGCTTGCGCTGCTGGAGGTGACCGGATCCGAGCCAGGCCGGCTCGAGTGGATCGCCGCCCCCGGCTGCGACATCGACGCCGCGGTGGTGTCGGCGGACGGGGGCCGCCTGGCCTGGGCCTGCAACGCGGACGGGTGGAGCGAGTTGCAGGTGCGCGACGCCGGCGGGGAGCGGGTGCTGACCGGACTGCCCCGGGGCGTTTACGCGGAACGGCAGGGGTTCGGCGGCGCCATGCTTGAACTCGCCCCGGACGGGCGCACGCTGATCTGCCTCCGGTCGACGGCGACCGCGCCGACCGAGCTGTTCGCGATCGACCTGGACACCGGCAGCGGACGGCCGCTGACCCGGTGCGGCGCCAGGACGTCGCCGGGGGTCGCCGAACCCGAGGTGGTGCGGATACCGAGCGGCGGCGGCGTGACAATCCCCGCCTTCCTCTACCGGCCACCGGGCGCGGACGGCGGCGCGCGCGTGCCGGTGGTGCTGTCGGTGCACGGCGGCCCCGAGGGCCAGGAGCGGCCCGACTGGGGCTGGACGAACAGCCTTTACCAGCCCCTGCTCGCGGCGGGCGTCGGGGTGCTCGCGCCGAACATCCGCGGCTCGAGCGGGTACGGCATCAGCTACCAGCGGCTGATCTACCGCGACTGGGGCTTCGGCGACGTGCGGGACTTTGCCGCTTGCGTGGACTACCTGCGCGGGCTGGACTGGGCCGACCCGCGCAGGCTCGGCGTCTTCGGCGGGTCCTATGGCGGGTTCGCCGCGCTGTCCTGCCTGGCCAGGATGCCGGAGGCATGGCGGGTCGGGGTCGAACTGTTCGGGCCCGCTGATCTGATCCACGACGCGCGCACCGTGCCGCCGCACTGGCGGCACCGGGTCCGGGGGTGGCTGGGCGACCCGGACGACGACGCCACCGCGCTCCGCGCGGGCAGCCCGCTGGGCTACGCGGACCGGATCACCGCACCGCTGCTCGTCATCCATGGCGCCAACGACGCGCGGGTTTCCCCGGCGGCATCCGACGCGGTGGTCGCCCGGCTGCGCGAACTCGGGCGGGAGGTCGAGTACATGGTCATCGAAGGCGAAGGGCACGGCTTCGCCGACCGGGAGACGTTCGCCCGGGTGCAGCGCCGGGCCATCGACTGGCTGCTGACCCACCTGAAGGGCATCCCGGAAGCGAAGACCGCAAGCTGACGAGCCGCCCGGGACGGGCCGGGCCGCACGCCATGGCGGGCGGTCACGGCCTTACCCGCCGGCCAGGACAGCGTAGGCCCGGACCGGGAACGTGCCGATGCCGTTGACCATGGGCGGGGCGGCGTGAAAGCGGAAGCCGTCCGCCGGGAGCTGGTCAAGCCCGCACAGGTGCTCGACGATCGGGATGGCGGCCGCCAGCAGCGCGGTGTGCACCGGGCGTGCCTGGCCGCTGGTGTCGTCGATGTTGACCGAGTCGATGCCCACCAGCGCGGCCTGCTGCCCGGCCAGCCAGTCCGCGGCGGCAGCGGTGAGGAAGGGGTTACCGGTGCCGTAGCGCTCGGTGCCCCAGTG
>DASQSC010000540.1:0-3208 GCA_035642555.1 Streptosporangiaceae bacterium
CAGGACCGGGCGGCCGCCGCTGGCGGTCACGGCCTGCCACGGCTGCTCCAGCTCGGCCTGCTCGGTTCCCTCGGCCGCGGCCAGGAAGGCCACCGCCATGGAGTCCAGCGAGTGCGTCATGCTCATCCCCTCCTTCCGGAAGGGCATGCCTACCCGGGGCCTTCCGCTCCATGCGGCCGGCCGCGGAGGTAACCGTAAGCCCCGGCCGCACCGCTACCGCAGCACGGCCACCGCTGACGCCGAGAGCTTCGACCCGCTCTGCGTCCCCAGCACCAGCACCCGGGCCCCGCGCGTGACCGCGCTGGCCGAGGCGGGCTGGCCCGCTTTCCGGTAGCTGGTCGAGGGCTGCTCGGTGACGGTCAGAGTCCGGCCGGCTGCCGTCTTGAGCGTGAACCCGGAGCCGGACACGGTGCCCACGGTGCCGGAGACGACGCTGCCGAACGGCGTGGTCACGCTCCGGCCGGAGGCGAGGGGCGGAAGCTTCGCGATGCGCCCGCCCGGCACGACCTGGGCGAACGGCGGGGCCATCCGGGCGTGCACCCGCCCGGGCCGGAGCCCGCCCGGCGCGCCGGGCGGGCCGACCTGCATCATGCCGGGAAGGACCCTGACCCCGCCCGGCCCTGCGAACGGGCGGTTCACGGTGACCGCCGACGGGGACGTGGCCCACCCGACCGAGACCGGGACCAGGGCGCCGAGCAGCGCGGCGGCGACCACCCACCCGGCTGCCGGGTGCGCGAGCACGCCGCGTGCCCACCGGGCCCGTCCGCGCCTGCCCGCTGGCTGCTGGGGTTCGATGACCGGTTCGCTCACGAAACACACCTTCTTACATTCCGAACGGTCTTGTCCGTCCGGATGCCGATAATCCGCGCCGGTGCCCGCACGGGGCGGGCCACCGCCATCATCATCGGTGGCTGACCTCAGGGGGGCGCTCGGATTGCGTGTGAGTTTCGCGTGAGCCGGCGGCAGGCAGGGCGAGCCTGACCCGCAGCCCGTGCGGGTGGTTGAGCGCCGCCGTGACCGTGCCGTCGTGGGTGATCGCGGCCGCGGCGACGATGGCGAGCCCGAGGCCGGACCCGGGCCGCCCGGATGGCGCCGCGGCCCGGTAGAAGCGGTCGAAGATGCGCGGGAGCCGGCCGGCCGGCACGCCCGGGCCGTCGTCGCTGACCTCCACCATGACGCTGCCGTCCTGCCTGGCGGCGGTCACGGTGGCGACCGTGCCGCCCGGGGTGTGGGTATGCACGTTGGCGAGCAGGTTGTCGACGGCCCGGCGCAGCAGTTCCTCGTCGCCGGTGGCCGCGAGCCCGGGGGCGATGCGGGTCAGGAACTCCCGCTGCGGGTCGGCGGCCCGGGCGCGCTCGGCGCAGCCGGCGACCACGGCGGTGACGTCGACAGCTTCATGCCGCTGGCCGGGGTACTGGTCGAGCCGGGCCAGCCGCAGCATGTCGTCGACCAGCCCGCTCATGCGCTGCGCCTCCAGCGCGATGCGCCGCATGGCCTCGTCCACCTGCGGTTTGCTGGCGAGCGCGCCCTGCTGGTAGAGCTCGGCGTTCGCGCGCAGCGATGCCAGCGGCGTGCGCAGCTCATGGCTGGCATCGGCGAAGAACCGCCGGGTTGCTTCCTGGCTGGCCTCGCGCTCGGCCACCGACACCTCGATGCGGGTGAGCATCCCGTTCAGGGCCGCGCCGAGGCGGCCCACCTCGGTCCCCGGATCGGCCTGGCCGACCCGGTCGGTGAGGTCGCCGGCGGTGATGCGGTCCGCCTGCGCGGCCATCGCCGCGATCGGCCGCAGCCCGCGGCGCACCAGCCAGCCGATGCCCACGGCCACGACCAGGCCCGCCACCACCGACCCGATGATGACGATGAGCTCGAGCCGGCCCACGGCCTGGCTGACCCCGGCCAGGCTGGTGGTGGCGATGAGCATGCCGCCGCCGGGATAAGGGCCGGCCAGCATGCGCAGCTTCCCGCTCCGGTCGGTCACCGTCCAGCCCTGCCACCAGCCGTGCTGGCTGACCGCGGCCGGCAGGTCCCGCCGCGCGAGCGGGATGCCCCCGATGGTGACCCCTTTGACCGTGACCTTCGGGGAGACTCGCCGCACGGTGCGGCCGGACAGGAGCGTGACCGAGAACGGCTGCAGGAGGGGTGCCCGCAGGTTCGGCCTGGCCCCGGGCTTGACGTGGCGCGGCACCTGCTGGCGGGCCGGCAGCCGCTGCCCGGGCCCGGGGTGAACGAAATGCGCGCCGGGCGGGGGCGCGGCCGGGGCAAGCGCCTCGGCCAGCCGGTATACGTTCAGGACGCTCCGGAGCTGCCCGTCGGTCTGGCTGAGCAGGTACCCGCGGAACACGCTGACCGCGGCGAAGTCGAACCCCACGAGCGCGATCACGGTGACCGCCAGCACCCCCGCCAGCACCTTGGTGCGCAGCTGCGCCCGCCGCAGCCGGGACCAGGCCCGCCCGGGCCACGCCCGCCGGGGCCAGCCGGCCCAGCGGGGCCAGCCGGTCCAGCGGGCCAGCCGCGGCAGCCTAGGCCGCATCGGGGCCTGCCGGGTCGCCGGGGCGCGGCAGCCGGAGGCTGTAGCCGACGCCGCGCTGGGTGTGGATCAGGTCCGGCCCGAACTGGGCCAGCTTGCGCCGCAGGTAGGCGATGTACGTCGAGACGACGGTGCTGGCGCCGCCGAAATCGTAGTCCCACACGTGCGCCAGCAGCTGCGCCCGGGTCAGCACCCGGCCCGGGTTGAGCATCAGGTAGCGCAGCAGCCGGAACTCGGTCGGCGACAGGTCGATCAGGCGGCCGCACCGCCTGACCTCATAGCTGTCCTGGTCGAGCTGGACGTCCGCGAAGGTCAGCACCGGGCCGGCGGCTCCCGGCCGGGTGCGGCGGAGCACGGACCGGATCCGGGCGGCGAGTTCCTCCAGCCCGAACGGCTTGGTCAGGTAGTCGTCGCCGCCGATGGTCAGCCCCGCTACTTTGTCTTCCTGGGTGTCGCGAGCGGTCAGGAAGATCACCGGGACCCGGCAGCCGTCCCGGCGCAGCCGGGTGACCACCTCGAACCCGTCCACGTCGGGCAGCATCACATCCAGCACGACCAGGTCGAACGGCCTCTCCCGGGCCAGCCGCAGCGCGCCGCTGCCGGTGTCCGACGTGGTGACCGTGAATCCCAGGAACCGCAGCGAAGCGGCGACCGCGTCGCGCAGGAACGGCTCGTCGTCGA
>DASQSC010000541.1:0-4016 GCA_035642555.1 Streptosporangiaceae bacterium
CAGGGCTGCGGCCGGTGAGGCGGGAACGGCCGGTGAGGCGGGAACGGCCGGCGCCGGGCTGGCGCATGCCGAGCGGGAACTGATCGGGGCCTGGGCCCGCGACACCGGCCTGCTGCTGGCCGAGCGGCGGGAACGGCACGGCGACGCCGCGCTGGCCGTGCCGCTGCCCGCCCAGCTCACGGTGTCGTCGCTGGTGGCGATGGCCGCCGACCCGGCCGAGCTGGCCCGGCAGATCCGGCGCCCGATGCCCCGCCCGCCTGCGCCGCAGGCCCGCCGCGGCACCGCGTTCCACCGCTGGCTGGAGGAGCGGTTCCGGCAGCAGCGGCTGATCGACCCGGCCGACCTGCTCGGCGCCGCCGACGAGCCGCCGGACGACGCCGACGCGGCCGACCTCACGCTGCTGCGGGAACAGTTCGAGGCAGGCGAGTGGGCGAACCGCTGGCCGCAGGATGTGGAGGTCCCGTTCGAGACCCTGATCGGCGGTCGGCCGGTACGGGGGCGGATCGATGCGGTGTTCGCGGACGCGCCGGAAGGCGGCTATGACGTCGTGGACTGGAAAACCGGCGAGCCCCCGGCCGCCGGCGAGCAGCAGCGGGCGGTGGCGGTGCAGCTGGCCGCCTACCGGGTGGCATGGTCCCAGCTGGCCGGGGCGGCGCTGGGGGAGGTGCGGGCCGCCTTCTACTACGTCCGGCACGACCTGACGCTGCGGCCCGCCGACCTGCTCGACGAGGCCGGCCTGGCGGCGCTGATCGACGACGTCCCGCTGGCTTCCCGGCGGCGGGCCTGACATCCCGCCGCGGCCGGGACGCCCGCCAGGCTAGGACTGCGTTACTCCTGCGACGCCCTACTACTGGTAGTATCACTGGTATGAAGGTCAGTGTGAGCCTGCCGCCGGAAGACGTCGAATTCCTTGACGCCTACGCCCGCGACAAGGGGGTTGAATCCCGGTCCGCGGCACTGCACAAGGCGGTCGGACTGCTGCGTGTTGCCCAGCTGGCTGCGGCATACGAGGATGCCTGGGAATTGTGGGAAGCCTCCGGTGAGGCTGAGGCCTGGGAGAGCACTGCCGCCGACGGCCTGGGAGCCTGAGTGCGCCGCGGCGAAATCTTCCGCGTCAGCCTCGATCCTGCGCGCGGATCTGAGGCAGCTAAGACCCGGCCCGCCGTCATCGTCAGCAACGACGCAGCCAACGCCACGGCAGCCCGCCTCGGGCGCGGAGTCGTCACTGTCGTGCCGGTGACGTCCAGCACGGCCAGCGTCTACCCATTCCAGGTGCTGCTGGAAGCCGATCAGACCGGGCTGTCCCGGGACTCCAAGGCGCAGGCCGAGCAGGTCCGGTCTATCGCGGTCGAGCGTATCGGCCCGCGCATGGGGCTGCTGCCCCCGGCTCTCATGGCAAAGCTCGACCAGGCTCTCCGCATCCAGCTCAGCCTGTGAAGCCGGTCGCTCCGGCCAGCCCCGCTCAGCTCGCGAAGATGTCTTCCGGGAGGAACGCCGACACCAGCATGTTCGGCGCGTCCACGAGCTGGCTGATCTTCAGGTCGACGGCGACGCTGCAGATCGCGTAGCCCTGCTGGCGGGTCCACCCTCGTTCGGTGAGGTGCTCGATCATGTTGAGGAGCGCGTTCCTCGCCGCGAGCGTGATGTCCTCCGACCGGTTCTCGCCGTCCTTGGTGACCGAGATGCCGGTGGTGGCGAAGAACCGGCGCGGCGCGGCGTACTCGGGCGGCAGGTAGTAGTCCTCGCGGGTGAACCGGAGGTCGCGGATGCCGAGCCGGGCCGCCTCGCCCTTGCGCAGGGAGAACCGCACCCGCAGGGTCGACCGCATCTCGATCGCGGTGCCGCAGGTCTCGCAGTCGCCCTGGGCGAAGTGAGCATCCCCGGCCGAGAACAGCCCGCCCGGGGTGTCGACCGGGATGAGCAGCTGCGCGCCGATGCCGAGCTGCTTGATGTCCACGTTGCCCGCCTGCTCGCGCGGGGGGATGGTGCGCAGCCCGGCCGCGGCCAGGCTCGGGTCGCCGGGCACGGCGCCCGCTGCCGCCGGCGGCAGCACGAACCCGCCCGCCGCCAGCAGTGCCTGCTCGCGGGCGGTGGTCGCAGCCAGCAGCTCGTGCCCCGGTGACAGGCCGATCGTTCCCATGAACGGCGAGCCTGGGATCCGGACCCCGGGCAGGTCGTCCGAGGTCGCCCAGCCGTCAGCGATATCCCAGTTCACCTTGAACGGCTCGGGGAAGTCATCGCGCAGGAACCCGAACCCCGGCACCTCCACCGTGTACCCGTAGCGGTCCGGCCGGATGTCGAGGATCTCCACCGCCAGCAGGTCGCCCGGCTCAGCCCCGGTGATGTAGACCGGGCCGGTCAGCGGGTGCACCACGTCGAGGTCGGGCGCCGCGACCGGGTCGAGCCCCGCTTCCGGCCCCATCTGCCCGTCGAACGCGTCCCGGGTCTCGAGGATCACCTCGTCCCCGGGATCGCAGCGGACCAGCGGCGGGATATCCGGATGCCACCTGTTGTGGCCGGTGCCTGGCTCCTCCCGCAAGGTCTTGTTCCAGTCGATCCGGATCTCGTGGCTGGCCATGCTCCCTCCTCGTCTAGAGTGCCCTGGGAAACCACCACGGTAGACGGGACCATCATGGACGTCCGTGACTACATCGACCAGCACGCGCAGGAGTTTTTCGGCAGCCTGAAGGAATGGCTCGCGATCCCGTCGGTCTCGGCCGACCCCGGCCGCCACGCCGACGTCCGCGCTTCCGCTGACTGGCTGGCCGCGCACCTGCGCGCCGCCGGGTTCCCCGAGACCGAGGTGTGGGACACCGGCAGCCCCGGCGACCCCGGCCGGCCCGCGGTGTTCGCGCGCTGGCCCGCCGCGGACCCGGCGGCGCCGGCCGTGCTCGTCTACGGCCACCACGACGTGCAGCCGGCCGAGCCGCTGAGCGAATGGGAATCGCCGCCGTTCGAGCCGCGCGAGCGCGATGGCATGCTGCTCGCGCGCGGTGCCTCGGACGACAAGGGCCAGGTGGCGCTGCACCCGCTGGGCCTGCGCGCCTGGCTGGCGGCGACGGGGCAGGCGGCCCCGCCGGTCACGCTGATGCTGCTGATCGAGGGGGAGGAGGAGTCCGGCTCCCCGCACTTCGCCGACCTGCTGCGGTCCCGCGCGGACCGGCTGGCCTGCGACGTGATCGTGGTGTCCGACACCACCATGTGGGCGGCGGACGTGCCGTCCATGTGCATCGGCATGCGCGGGCTGGCCGAGGCGGAGATCACGCTCCGCGGCGCGGACACCGACCTGCACTCCGGCTCGTTCGGCGGCGGCGTCCCGAACCCGCTGCACGCCATGGCCAGCCTGCTGGCCGGCCTGCATGATGCCAACGGCCGGGTAACGCTGCCAGGGTTTTACGACCGGGTGGTACCGCTGTCAGATTCCGAACGGGATGTGCTCGGACGGCTCCCGTTCAAGGAAAATGAATGGCTCGCCGAGGCCGGTCACAGTCGCGCGGTGGCTGGCGAGGCCGGCTACAGCACCCTTGAGCGCATCTGGGCGCGGCCCACCGCCGAGGTCAACGGCATGTGGGGCGGTCACACGGGGCCCGGCACGAAGACGATCATCCCGCGGGAGGCGCACGCCAAGCTGTCGTTCCGGCTGGTCGCCGACCAGCAGCCGGCCGAGGTGGTGGCGGCGCTGCAGGAGTACGTCGCCACCGCAGCGCCGCCCGGGATCGAGGCCACCGTGTCGTCGCGGGGCGGCGGGGTGCGCCCCGCGTTCTCCCCGCCCGGCTCGGCGGCCGTGCAGGCGGGCAAGCGGGCGATGGAGCGCGCGTTCGGCCGCGAGGTGCTGTTCACCAGGGAAGGGGGCAGCGGCCCGGAAGCCGACCTCACCGGAATCCTGGGCGCGCCGCTGGTGTTCGTCGCTGTCGGGCTGGATTCCGACCGGATCCACGCGCCGAACGAACGGGCCGAGAAGGCACTGCTGCTCAAGGGCGCTGAGGCCATCGCCTACTTGTGGCAGGAACTGGCGG
>DASQSC010000542.1:0-4079 GCA_035642555.1 Streptosporangiaceae bacterium
CCGCCACCAGCAGGTTCTCGAGCACGTCGAGATCGTGGAACAGGTCGGTGCTCTGCCAGGTGCGGGCGAGCCCGCGGCGGGCCCGCTGGTAGGGCGGCATCCGCCCGATGTCCTTCCCGTCGAGCTCGATGCTCGCGCCGCCCGCCTGCGCCCCGGTGGTAAAACCCGCCACCGCGTCCACCAGCGTGGTCTTGCCGGCCCCGTTCGGACCGATCAGCCCCACCAGCTCGCCCTCGCCCACCGTGAGCGACACCTCGCGCAGCGCGCGGACTCCGCCGAACGACACCGACAGCCCGCTCATCCGCAGCACGGCCGGGCGGTCGCCGCCGTCTGTCCGCGGCGGGCCGGGCCGGGCCGGCGCGGGCGCGGTTGTCCCGGTCGGGGGCGCGGTTGTCCCGGTCGCGGCCGCGCCCGTACCCGGCGCGGGCGCGATTGTCCCGGTCGCAGGGGCCGCCGCGGGCGGCCGGGTGACCCCCCGGCGCCGGTGCGTCCGCTTATAGATGTCACCCGCGACCCCCTCCGGGTTCCTGATCAGGGTGAAGATCAGGATCGCGCCGCCGAACAGCAGGAACCAGTTCCCGTTCAATCCGAACCATTTGTCCAGCGCGTAAGGCACCAGCGCCTGGGTCGAGATCAGCCCGGCCAGCACCGCGCCGGAGATCTGGGTGATGCCGCCGGCATAGGCGAAGGCGATGAGACTGAGGGCCGTCACCGCGTCGAACCGGTCCGCGCTGACCGAGCCGAAGTTGTACGCGTACAGCGACCCGGCGATCCCCGCGATGAACGCGCTGATCCCGAACGCGGTGAGCTTCACCGTCCGGGGGTTGACCGCCGCCGCGGCGGCGGCCCGCTCGTTGGAGCGCACCGCCAGCATCCGCCGGCCCAGCACCCCCCGCCGCAGGAACCCGACCACCAGGCACAGGGCGACGGTGGCGATCAGCGCCACCCATCCGAACAACGGGCTCGGCAGGTTGCCGTCCAGCCCGCGGAACGGTGCCCGCGGCCCCAGGTCGAGCCCGGCCAGGCCGGGCTCTGGCACCGGGGAGCCGGTCTGGCCGCCGCCCCAGGTGGTGTTGAGGAAGCCGAAGTTCTCGATCGCCACCGCGGCCGCCAGCGTGACCACGGCCAGGCTCACGCCCCGCACGCGCAGCGCCGAGACCGCCGTCACCAGCCCCAGCAGCACGGCCGCCGCCGTGCCGGCCAGCGGCGCCAGCGGGAACCCGATCCCGGCGTTCGCCGCCAGGTGCGAGATGGTGAAGCCCGCCACCCCGGCCAGGGCGAGCTGCACCACCGAGATCTGGCCCACGAAGCCGGTAATGACCACCAGCGACAGCGCCATCAGGGCCCCGATCAGCGAGGTGACCAGGGCCTCACGGAAGTCGAACGGCAGCACCACCAGCGCCACCGCGCACACCGCCGCCAGCGGCAGCGAGGTCAGCCACAGCCGCTGCGGCCGCGGGGCCGCCGGTAGCCGCCGCTCCACCAGCTCGCCGCGGCTGGGCAGCCTGGCCCCGCGCAGGAACATGGCCAGGATGATGATGGCGAATGTGACCAGTTCCTGGACGCCCGGCAGCGCCGCGCCGCCCGACTGCGGGAACCAGGACATGGCCGAGACGTACTCGATCAGCGAGTTCAGGATGCCGATTCCGAGCCCGGCGGCGCAGGCGATCCCGAACGAGGTGAACCGCGCCAGCAGCGCGGCCGCCAGCGCTGGCACGATCTGCAGCGGCAGCGTGACCGAGTCGAGCTGGGTGATCGAGGCCGCCAGGATCCCGACCCCGCCCGCGATGAGCGATGCCAGCAGGGTGTTCGTCATCGAGATCGTGTTCGGCGACAGCCCGCTCAGCATGGCGGCGCCCTCGTTCTCCGATGCGGCCCGGGTCGAGAGCCCGAACCGGCTCCACCGGTACAGCGCCGCCAGCGCGGCCGCCGCCACGATCACCATGCCCGCCAGGATGAACCGGTCCACCGGGATGACCACGCCCAGCAGGCCGACGGTGGCCTGCGGCAGCACCTCCGGCTCCGGCTTCTGGGTGGTGCCGAAGGCCAGCAGCATCGCCGCCTGGGCCACCAGCAGCACGCCGAGCGAGGACACGAGTTTCGCCAGCGGCGCGGCGGCACGCAGCGGCCGGAACGCGACCAGTTCGATCGCCGCGCCCACGGCCAGCACGAACAGCAGGCTGACGACCAGCGCGGGCGCGGTGCCCAGCTGTACCCCGAGCACGTCGGTGCGCAGCGACCAGAACGCGTACCCGGCCAGCATCGCCACGCCCCCGGTCGCGAGGTTGATGATCCCCGACCCGCGGTAGGTGACCACCACGCCGAGGGCGATCGCGGCGATGAGCGCGCCGGATCCCAGCCCGAGCAGGATGAACAGCAGGATCTGTTGCACGGCCGGCCCGGTCTACGACGGCGGCTGCAGCCAGCCCGCCACCTTCGTGAACTCGTGCTTCCCGTGGTACTCGAAGAACTGGGCGCGGTCGTTGCAGACGGCGGGCGCGGCCGGGTACTTGCCGCACTGCAGCGCCGGGGCGCCGAGCGCGACCGGCCCGGTGAATGCCGTGGCCTTCGCCAGCACCGCCTTCGGGGTGATCTTCGCGTACCCGAGCTGGTTCAGGAACCGGACGGTGGTCAGGACCTGCGCGAACGCGACGATGTTCCACGGATCGGGCTCGTCCGCCGGGGTGCTGTACTTGCCAGCCGCCTTGATGTAGGCCGGCATGCCCGGGTCGGTCTTGTCGCCGAACAGCGAGCTCGCGATGGCGTAGGTCCAGATCGGGAAGTCACCGCCGAGCCCGGCCGCGACCTGGCCGTTCAGGCACAGCGGGGCGGACACGATCTTCTTGGCGTCGGTGATGCCGAGCTGCTTGAGCCCCTTCGCGAGGTTCACGCAGCCGGACGAGTCGCTGTAGGGGATCACCATGTCAGCCGTCTGCGCGCCGGCGCTGGTGAGCGGCCCGATCAGGTCGGTCTGGCTCTCGTCGTAGCCGACCTTCTTGACCTTCACCCCTGCCTTCTGGAGCGAGGCGGCGATCGCAGACGCGCCCTCGGTGATGCCCGCGATGTTCGGGTACACCAGCGCGGCGGTCTTGGCGTGCAGGACGTCCTTGGCATACGTCCCGAACGGGCCCAGCACATGGGTCACGTCGCCGAACAGGATCACGGCGTTCTTCTGGACCGAGTCCACCGGCGTCGCGGCGACCCCGACGATCACCGGCTTCGCGCTGCCGATGGTCGAGTAGAACGACTGGATGCCGATCGCCACCGCGCCCTCGTCGATCACCGACACCGACTTGTTCGCGGCCAGCTGCTGGCCGCAGGTGGTGCCCTCCTCCTCGGCGGCGGTGATGTAACAGGTCTTCAGCTGGACCGGATGGCCGTCGACGCCGCCGAGCTGCGTGTTGACGTACTTGACCGCCATCTGCGCGCCAGCGGTCGCGAGCGGGCCGATCTGCTGCTGCCCGCCCTGCTGGTTGATCCAGCCGATGGAGACGGGCGGCAGCGAGGAGTCGGCCTTCCCGGCCTTGCCGTGGGTGTAGGTGAGGTAGCTGGTGACCGACTGCTGCCCGGCCCCGCCGCTGCCCGGTGCCGCGCTTGGCCCCGAACTCGGGCTCTGACCTGCGCTGGAACTCCCCGAGCTGCCGCTACTGCAACTCGCAGCCGCGATCGCGGCCAGCGCGAAAACCGCCATTGCGGGCAATGCCCTACGAGACATGCCCTAAGCAAAGACCTCTGTCGACTGTCCTGTCAACAATCTTGTCACTATAATGAACCCCTATTTCGTTGATAGTCCTGGGCCGCTCCCGGCCCGCGATCCGCCCCGGGCCGGCGGCCAGCCGGCCGGTCCCGCCGCGGGTTCAGCGGCCTCGCCGGGGCTGACGCGGAGAGGCAGGCAGGGTGGCAGGCGGGGCGACGCTGGAGGTCGAGCGCCTGAGCGCCGGCTACGACCGGGCGGCGGTGGTGCGGGACCTGTCGCTGACGGTGGGCCCCGGCGAGGTGGTGGCCCTGCTGGGCGCGAACGGCGCGGGCAAGACCACCACGCTGCGGGCGATCTCGGGCCTGCTCAAGCCGATGGCCGG
>DASQSC010000543.1:0-8993 GCA_035642555.1 Streptosporangiaceae bacterium
GACCTACGGGATCGTCCCCTACGCGGACATCGACCCGAGCTGGCTGGCCTGGGCGAGCTACGTGCTGATGTTCGGCATGATGTTCGGTGATGTCGGGCACGGGCTGCTGCTGGTCGCCGCGGCGGTAGGGCTGCGAGCCGGCTGGCCCCGGTGGGCCAGGCGGTGGCGGGCGGGGTGGCCGTTCGTGGGCGGCGCGGGCCTGGCCGCGGCCGGTTTCGGGCTGGCCTACGGCGAGTGCTTCGGCCCGACGGGGCTGGTGCCGACGCTGTGGCTGAACCCGCTGGACAAGCCGATCCCGCTGCTGCTGGCTGCCATCGCCGTGGGCGCGGTGCTGCTGGCGGGGGCATACGGGCTGGGCACCATCAACCGGTGGCGGGAGGGCGGCTGGCCGGTGGCGCTGTACGCGCCGTCCGGCGTTGCGGGCGCCGCGGTCTTCCTCGGCATCGGTGTCGCGGCCGGCGGCTGGTACCTGGGTCACGGCACGCTGCTCGCGGCGGGCGGGATCATTGCGGCAGCCGGCCTGGCGCTCGCCTTCACCGGGTTCTTCGCCGAGGCGGGCGGCGGTGGCACGGGCGTGGTACAGGCTGGGGTCGAGCTTTTCGACCTGGTGATCCGGCTCGGCTCCAACGTGGTGTCGTTCGCCAGGCTGGCCGCGTTCGGCCTCACGCATGCTGCCCTGGGAATGCTGGTCTGGGACGGCGCGCGGGGCCTGTGGCACGACGGCGGAGCGCTGGTGCTGGCGGCGGGACTAGTGTTCGTTGCCGGGAACGCGCTCACGTTCGCGCTGGAGGCCTTGATCGCCGCGATCCAGGCGCTGCGGCTTGAGTACTACGAACTGTTCTCGCGGGTTTTCCAGCTGCAGGGCCGGGCATTCCGGCCGTGGCGCGTCCCGCTCGCGGCGGATGCCCGCTCGGCTGAGCAAGGGGGTGCATGATGGCTGCCTGGCTGATCGGGCTGCCGTTCATCGTCGTCACCGTGGTGGCGGCCCGCCTGGCCGCGCGGCACGGCCGCCGGGGCGGCTATGCCCTGGCGACGGCCGGGCTGATGGTGGCCATCGCCGGGGCGGTGCTGCTGGCGGCCGCGCTCACGGCGGGGCCAGCCGGAGCGGCAACTGGTGCGGCCGCCGCGGGAGCAGCGGCAGCCAAGACGGCCGCGGTCAAGGCCGCTTCGGCCGCCGCCGGATCGGGTGGCAGCACGGCGGCTCTGCTCGGGGCTGCGATCGCGGTCGCCGGATCCACCATCGGGGCAGGCATCGCCGTCGCCTACACCGGCGCGGCGGCACTGGCGGCCATGAGCGAGCGCCCGGAACTGTTCGGCCGGGCCATGGTCATCGTCGGGCTGGCCGAGGGAATCGCGATCTACGGGCTGATCGTCGGGATCATCCTGATCGGGAAAGCATGAGGCGTACACAGTGGCGCGGGTAGCGGTGATCGGCGAGGGCGTGCGCGTGTCCGGCTTCACCCTGGCCGGCGCGATCGTGTGCCCCGCGGACAGCCGCGAACAAGCCAGGCAGGCGTGGCGCTCGCTGCCGCCCGACGTCGCCGTGGTGGTGCTGACGCCGCAGGCGGCCGGCTGGCTCGGGAGCGTGACCCGGAGCGAGCCAGGTGGCTCCGGACCGGCGGGCTTCGCGGGCGGCCCGGCCGGAGGCGAGGAACCTGCGCCGGGGGCGCAACCGGCCGGCAGGCTAGCGCCGCGACCCGATGTGCTGCCGGTGGTGATGCCGCCGTGACCGTGCTGCCGGGCGCCGATGCAGCGCTGGCCCCGGTCCGGGCGGCGATGCTGACCCGCTCCCGGGAACAGGCAGCCGCGATCGTGGCCCGCGCCCGCGGCGAGGCCGCGGGACTGGTGGCGCAGGCCCGGCAGGAGGCCGAGGACGCCATCGCGCGGGCACGGGCCGAGGGGAGCGCCCGGGCCGCCGCGCTGGCCGCCGCCGAGCGCAGCCGGGCCCGGCGCGATGCCCGGGTGGTGGTGCTGCGGGCGCAGCGCGACCTGCTTGAAACACTGCGCTCCCAGGTCGCAGCAGCAGTGGGGGCGCTGCGCGGCGAGCCCGGATACGACCAGTTGCTGCGCAGGCTCACCGCGCTGGCGCGGCAGGCGGCGGGGCCCGATGCCACGGTCACCGAGCACCCGGACGGCGGCGTGATCGCCACCGCGCCAGGGGTGGTGGCCGACTGCTCCCTGCCCTGGCTGGCCGATCAGGCGGTTGCGGCCATCGGCCCGGACCTGGCGCGGCTGTGGGCGGACACCCCGGGCTCCGGGGAGCCTGCGGGCGCCGGGCCGCCCGGTGACCGGCCGAGGTCATCGTGACCGGCCCGCGCCCGGGCCGGGTGGTCAGGGTGAACGGGCCGCTGGTGGAGGCCGAAGGGCTGGCCGGAGTGGCCATGTACGACATCGTCGAGGTGGGCGAGCAGCAGCTGCCGGGTGAGGCCGTGGCCATCCGCGGCGGCCTGGTGACGGTGCAGGCCTATGAGTACACCGGCGGGCTGGCTCCGGGCGCGCCGGCCCGTGGCCGCGGCCGGCCACTGTCGGCCCCGCTCGGCCCGCACCTGCTCGGCAGGGTGTTCGACGGGCTGCTGCGGCCGCTTCCGGCGGACACGCCGTGGCTGGAGCCCGGCGCGGCGGCCGCCGACGGAGCAGGCGAGGGCCAGCGGTTCCGGTTCACCCCGCAAGTCGCCGAGGGCGCGCAGGTGACCGAGGGCAGCTGCCTCGGAACGGTGGCAGTGCCCGGCCAGGTGGACTACCGTGTGCTGGCCCCGCCCGGGGTCACCGGCCCCGCCGCGGACGTGCGGCCGGCCGGGCCCGCTGGCGGCCGGGACGTGATGGCCACGGTAGGGGGGACCCCGGTCCGGCTGATCTCGGAGTGGCCGGTCCGCCGCCCGCTGCCCTACCGTGAGCGGCTGGAGGGCGGGGCGCCGCTGGTCACCGGCCAGCGCGTGGTCGACCTGCTGTTCCCGGTCACCCGGGGCGGCACGACCGCGGTTCCGGGCGGGTTCGGCACCGGGAAGACCGTTCTGCTACAGCAGATCACCAAATGGTGCGATGCGGATGTCATCGTGTACGTCGGCTGCGGCGAGCGCGGCAACGAGCTGGCAGACATGCTCACCGAGCTGGGCCAGATCACCGACCCGCGGACCGGGGGGCGGCTGCTGGACCGGACCGTAGTGATCGCCAACACGTCCAACATGCCGATGATGGCCCGGGAGGTCAGCATCTACAGCGGGGCGGTGGTCGCCGAGCATTTCCGGGACATGGGCCTGGACACGGTGGTGGTGGCGGATTCGACCTCGCGGTGGGCGGAGGCGCTGCGGGAGTTCGCCTCCCGCAACGGCGAGCTGCCCGCCGAGGAGGGGTACCCGGCCAGCCTGTCGTCCGCGCTGGCCGCGTTCTACGAGCGGGCGGGCCGGGTCATCACCCGCGAGGGACGGGAGGGCTCGGTCACCACCATCGGGGCCGTCTCACCGGCCGGGTCGGACATGACCGAGCCGGTCACCACCCAGACCCAGCGGTTCGTCCGGTCACTGTGGTCGCTGGACCGCGACCTGGCGTACGCCCGGCACTACCCGGCGGTCTCCTGGTCCGGCTCGTTCTCGCGGGACGCGGATGCGGTGGCGGCCTGGCATGCCGGCCACCAGGACCCCGGCTGGGCGGACCGGCGGGCACGGCTCACCGCGGTGCTGGCCGACGCCGACCGGCTGGGCGCGCTCGCCGAGCTCATGGGCTCCGGGGCGCTGCCGCCCAGGGAACGGGTCACCCTGCTGGCAGGCCGGCTGATCCGGGAAGGAGTGCTGCAGCAGAGCGCGCTCAGCCCGGCCGACGCCTACTGTGACGCTCCGCGCGGCGCGGCTCTGGCCGGGGCCGTGCTGGCGGTGGCGGACCGGTGCCAGGATCTGGCCGCCGCCGGGGTGCCGCCCGGCATCATCGAGGAGCAGGACTTCTCCCCGGTCCTGCGGGCCCGGGAGGAGGCCGGCCGGCCGGCCGCCGCTGACGCGGCCCGGGACCAGATGCTGGCGCGGCTGGACGCCCTCGCCCGTCAGTACGCCCAGCCAGCGGGGGAGGAGGGATGACGCTGCGGGCGCGGCCGGAATACACCGGCATCGCGGAACTGCGGGGTCCGCTGCTGGTGGTACGGGGCGTGAATGGCGTCGGCTGGGACGAGTTCGCGACGATCCGGACCGCCGGCGGCCCGGCCCGGCACGGGCTGGTGCTGGAGGCCGACCGCGACCTGGCGGTGGTCCAGGTGCTGGAGGGCACGGAGGGGATGGCACCGGCCGCCACCCGGGTCGCGTTCACCGGCAGCCCGCTGCGGATCCCGGTCGGCGACGGCTGGCTGGGGCGTGTCTGCGACGGGCTGGGCCAGCCGCTGGACGACGGCCCGCCGGTGACCGGCACGGTGACCGCCGCGGTGGCCGGTAGCCCGATGAACCCGGCGCTCCGGGAGCCGCCATCCGAGCCCGTGCTCACCGGGGTGTCGGTGATCGACGCCCTGACCACCCTGGTGCGCGGCCAGAAGCTGCCGGTGTTCTCGGTGGCCGGCCTGCCGCACCTGGAGCTGGCGGCCCAGGTGGCGGCGCAGGCGTCGGCGGGCGGCGAGCCGTTCAGCGTGGTCTTCGCCGCCATGGGGCTCACCCACGCGGACGCGGCGTCGGTCCGCGCCGTGCTGGACGAGCGGTCCGCCGCCGGGGAGCTGGTGCTGCTACTCAACCTCGCCGACGCGCCGGTCATCGAGCGGATCCTGACCCCCCGGCTTGCGCTCACCATCGCCGAGCAGCTGGCGTTCACCCTCGGCCAGCACGTGCTGGTGGTGATGGCGGACATGACAAGCTACTGCGAGGCGCTGCGGGAGGTGTCGGCCGCACGCGGCGAGATCCCGGCCCGTCGCGCCTACCCCGGCTACCTCTACAGCGACCTGGCCTCGCTGTATGAGCGGTGCGGCCGGATCCGCGGCCGCCCGGGTTCGGTCACCCTGGTCCCGGTGCTGACCATGCCGGCCGGCGACATCACCCACCCGGTCCCCGACCTGACCGGCTACATCACCGAAGGGCAGATCGTGCTGGATCCCGGCCTGCACGCGCGCGGGATCTATCCTCCGGTCGACGCGCTCGCGTCGCTGTCACGGCTGATGCGCCACGGGGCGGGCCCGGGCCGGACCCGCGACGACCACCTGGACGTGGCCGCGCAACTGCTGGCCGCGCTGGCGGCCGCCCGCCGCGCGGGGGAACTTGCCGAGCTGATCGGGACCGCCGCGCTCAGCGGCACTGACCGCCGTTACCAGCAACTGGCCGCGGCCTACGAGCGCGGCCTGGTCGACCAGGGCCGCGGCGAGCACCGCACCCTGCCGGACACGCTCGGCCGGGCCTGGCGGGCGCTGGCGACGCTGCCGTCCCGGGACCTCACCATGATCAGCAGCGAGGCGATCAGGAGCTACTACCCGGCCCCGGGGAGCGGCGCCGCACCCGCCACCGCCCGGGAGGGCGGAGGCAGCGGCCAGTCGCCTGCCGGGGACGGTGGCGCCGTTTCAGCCCGCGCCGAAACCCCGCCAGGCGGCCGGACGGCGGGCAGCCAGTGACTGCCGCCGGGCCGAAGCTGGCCGTCCCGCCCGGGCGGGCCGGGCGGCTATGGCTGGTGCGGCGGATCGCCGTCGCCAGCCGGGCCGCCGACGTGCTCGACCGCAAGCTGCGCATCCTCACCGCCGAACTGGACCGGCTGCGGGGCGAGGCGGAGCGGACCAGCCAGGAGTGGGACAGCCGGTGCCGCCAAGCCGAGCAGTGGCTGCTGCGGGCCGTGCTGCTGGGCGGGGAACGGGCTGTCGAGCTGGCCCCGGCGACAGCCGAAGCCGAGCTGACGATCTCCTACGCGGTGACCATGGGGGTGCGGCACCCGGCGGGCGCGCGCTGCGTTACCGGCCGGCCGGCCGGCTGGGAGGGACCCGCCGTGGCGCAGGCCAGGCAGGCCCACCAGGCCGCCCTGACCGCCGCCGCGCAGCATGCGGCGGCACGCGCGGCCCTGGCCGCAGTCGAACGGGAGACGAGCATCACCAGGTACCGGCTCCGCGCGGTCCGGGACCGCTGGATCCCCCGCTTGCGCGACGCGCTCGCCCAGGCCGATTTCTCGCTGGAGGAACTCGAGCGAGCGGATGCGGCACGCCTGCGCCGGGCAGCGCCACCCGGCCAGGCGGCGCGCGGCTCACGCCCCGGTCCCAGCGAACCCCCGCGACCGTAGCTGGCGGGTACCGCAGGTTGGCGGTCACTCCTGTGAGTTATCGAACGCGAATACCGGTGACGGCGAACCTTTCCACCGCGGCCACATGGCCGCCGGTGTGCACCACGATGGTGAGCACGGTGCCGGGTGGGGCGCGGAACGGGACGGTGAGCGACCACGGGGCGGTCTGGCCGCCGGCCGGGCGGTTGCTGGAGGCACCCACGAGGGACGTCGCGCCGAGGGTGCGCGCCTCGGCGCGCAGGTTCTCGTCTACTCCGGTGATCTTCCCGCCGATGGTCACCGGGCTGGTCACGGTCGAGCCGTAGGCCGGGACGTCCAGGGTCAGGGTGGTGTCGTCGGTGCCGACCACCTCCCACGGCACGTACTTCCCTGAGCCGTAGCGCACCAGGTGGATCACGGCGGCAGTGGAGACCTTCCGGTTGGGCAGTTTGAGCCCGACGGCGACGTGGGCGTCGGATGGCGTGCTCGCCTGCCCGGCGACCTTGTCTATCTCCGGGAAGCCCAGATAGGCGGTGAAGGCGAGCGCGGTCAGGCCAGCCTGCAGGTGCCACGGCTGGTGGCCGCCGGAGGCGAACGCGGCCTGCCACGCCCGTACCTGGGTGAGGCTGGCGAACGGGTACAGCGGCTGGTAGCCGAACGGAGCCGGCGCGGTGCTGGCGGTGCCGGGGGCAGGGATGCCAGGGGACACCGGGCTGGCCGCCGGCTTGGCGGGGCCGGAGCTGCTGCCAGACGCCGGGCCCCCGGCAGTGCCGCAGGCGGCCAGCAGCAGGCCGGTGACAGCCGCCGCCAGGCCGTGGCGGAGAGTGAAGGTCATTACAGCCCCCCGGGGAAGCGAAGCTGCAGCGCCGCGGTGACGCCGCCACTGTCAGCGTCACCCCCGCCAGCCAGTGTGGGGCGGGGCCGAACGGCCTGATTCGCCCGGCAGTGGTAATGACAATGGTGCCGAACGTCTAGCTACGCACCGCTACCGGCAGCGCTGCCCGCGGCGCGCCGGATGGGGATGACGAGGAGGATGACGCCGGCGGCCAGGATGATCACTCCTCCGGTCAGCAGGCCGGTGGCAATCCCGGGCAGTGCCGGCAATGTGGCGGCCAGGCTCAGGTGGACGCCTACTGGCCGTGAGCCGTCGGCATTCATGGCGACCACGGTCCAGCTGCCGCTGCGGACCGGCCACACGAGGGTCTGGAGGCCGGGCCCGGTGGCGTGCGCCTGCCAGATGGGTGCGCGGGCCGGCGGGGTCGCGGGGGCGGTGCCGCCGTGCTGGATGAACCAGGCCATGGTGCCGGAACGTCCGCGGACAGTCGCGTGTGCGACCCCGGTCAGGTACTGCGAGGCCGCCGTGGCCGGGGTGATCCCGATGAAGACCGGCTTCGCGGGGCTGGTGGAGGTGGCGCGGATGCGGGCGGTGCCGAAGAGCGTCCTGGCGGCGTCCCACCCGTTCCCGGCGATGTGCATCTCGATGGTGTCGCTGGCGATCGCGTACCCGCTGGTGTGGTACGTCGCCGACCCGAGGTTGACGTAACCTCCCTGGCGGGCGGCGGTGCCGGCCCACACAGCGGTGCCGCCCGCGCCCAGCAGGCCGAGTGAGCACAGCACCAGTACCGCGCCAGCGACCACGGCAACGATCCGGCCTGGCGTCCATCCCGGCCGCCCGCCGGGCGCCGCACCGGCTCCTGGCGGCGCGGGCTGCTGCCCGGCGCCGGGGGGGCCCTGGCGGGGCGCCGATGGCGGTGGCATGGTCACAGTTGCGGGGTCTGGCCCGCCCATGTCCAGGCGGAACGGCGGATAGGCATCGGTCATCAGCCCCGCGTAGGCGGCGACCCGCAGCACCCACCGGTTCAGGCCCAGCACGAAGTCGAAGAGCTGCTGCGGGTAGCGGCCGGTGAACAGCAGCACTACCGCGGCGATCACCGTCAGGATGACGATCAGTCCAGGCCAGTTCGTGCTGGAGTCGTAACCGGCCCGCGAGACCGCCCACAGCCCGCCACCGGTGAACAGCCCCACGATGATGTAGTGGGGGATGGCCAGCAGCCACCACTTGACCAGCACCAGCCCGCGCGACAGGTGGGCGGGGTAGTCGACCTTCAGGCGGGCCGGGTAGGACGGGTCATCGGCCAGGGTGAACGGCGGATAGCGGTCGGTGCCGAACGCGCCGATGGCGTAGTACTGCACCCGCCAGGTCCACCGCAGCACCCCGACGGTGAACTCGAAGATGGCCCGCGGGTAGCGGCCGGTGAACAAGATCGCGAAGAACGCCACAATGCTCAGCATCACGAACGCGATCCACAGGAATCCCAGCACGACGTAGTGCGGGATCAGCAGCAGCCATTTGACCAGCCACAGCCACCGCGACAACGGCGCGTCCAGCGACGCATCTACTTGGACCGGATAGGCTCCCGTGGCAGCCACCCCGACCACCCCCTCACACGCAGGTGACATTGTTCATTGGTTCCCGGGGCCTGTCAGCGGAGCCTGCGCAGGAACGGGTCGTGCGGCTGGCACGGGGCGATGCGGATTCGCGCATCCACGGCGGTGACCTGGTCTGCCCTGGCGATGACCGGGTTGAGGTCCAGTTCGGCCACCTGCGGCAGGTCGTCAGCCAGCCGGGAGGCGCGCAGCAGCAGGTCGCGTATCCCCGCGGTGTCAGCGGGCGGGCTGCCACGATGGCCGAGCAGCAGCGGCGCGGAACGGATGCCGTGAATCATCTCGTCCGCGTCGGCGGCGGTGAGCGGGACCAGCCGGGCGACATGGTCGGCGAGCACCTCGGTCGCCAC
>DASQSC010000544.1:0-2449 GCA_035642555.1 Streptosporangiaceae bacterium
GTGCATGGCGTCGGCAACCTGCAGTTCCTGCAGGGCACGCCAGGGGGCGGGCCGGTCGATGTCGGTGCCCCGGCGCAGCAGCTTGGTGGTGTAGATGGTGCCGTAACTGAGCGCGCGGGAAACGGCGGTGGCAACCGCGACCGCCAGCATGACCGGCAGCGTGAGGGCGAAGTCGCCGGTCATTTCCACCACGCTGGCCAGCGAGGTCAGCGGTGCGCGGGCGGCGGCGGCGAACACCGCGCCCATGGCGACGGCCGCGTACAGGGCGGGCTGCCCCGCGCCCGGGCCCAGCAGGTGGCCCGCGATCTCGCCGAACGCCATCCCCGAGGTGGCGCCGACGAACAGGGACGGGGCGAACACCCCGCCCGAACCGCCGATGCCGATCGTCAGGCTGGTCGCGATCATCTTGCCGGCGGCCAGCACGATCAGGAACCACAGCACGTAGCTGCCGGCGAGCGCCTTATACATGACCGGGTAGCCGACGCCGTACAACTGGGGGACCGCGAGCAGCAGCAGCCCGAGCAGCACGCCGCCGACGGCGGGCCGCGCCCAGTCCGGCCTGCGTCCCCAGGCCCGGTCACACAGGTCCTCGGTCTTGTACAGGACGGCCTTGAATGCCAGCCCGATCAGCGCCGCGATCACCGCCAGCAGCGCGACGAGCAGATAGTTGCGCGGATGGTGGAGGATGATCCCGTGCGGGAAGCCGGACAGGAACGGCCTGCTGCCCAGGAACGGCTCGGCGATCACGTCGGCCAGCATCGCGGCGAGCATCACCGAGAACAGCGCCTCCACCGAGAATTCCCGCAGGATCAGCTCGACCCCGAAGAAGACTCCGGTCACCGGCGCGTTGAAGGTGGCTGAGATGCCGCCGGCGGCGCCGCAGGCGACCAGGATCCGCAGCCGGTCCTCGGGCAGCCGGACCCACTGGCCGGCGCTGGCGGCCAGGGCCGACCCGATCTGCACGATGGGGCCCTCCCGGCCCACCGACCCCCCGGTGCCGATGCACAGCGCCGATGCGACCGCCTTGACCACGCTGACCTGCGGCCGGATGCGGCCGCCGTTCTCGGCCACCGCGATCATGACCTCGGGTACCCCGTGCCCGCGCGCCTCCCGCGCGTAGCGGTAGATCAGCGGGCCGTAGATCAGCCCGCCGACGGCCGGGATCACCACCAGGAACCCGAGGCCCAGCCAGGGCAGGTGGGCGCTGCCGGTGTACCCCTGCTGCCCGAACGCGGCGTGACCGGTGGCCAGCCAGGTGAACCCGTAGATCAGGAACCGGAACGCCACCGCGCCCAGGCCCGAGCCGGCACCCACCACGAGCGCCATGGCCAGCAGCCCCGAGCGCGCGCCGCGCAGCCAGCCGCCTGCCCGTCCGGCCCGGGTCGCCGCCGGCGGCGCCGCGGCGGTCATGTCCGCCCCGCCCGTCCCGCGTGGCCGGTCCGGTCCGGGTCCGGCGGCGGCACGTCCGCCGCCGGCCACTGGCTGTCCGGGATCTCCCCGGCCGCCGCGGCGAACACCGCCATCGCCGCCGCGATGGCGTGCTGCTGGCTGGCCGGCAGCTGGTCCAGGATGGCGGTGATCAGGGCCCGCCTGCTGGCAGTGGCCTCATCCAGCACCTGCCGCCCGGGGGTGGTGAGGGAGACCAGCACGCTGCGGCGGTCGGCCCGGGCCCGGTGCCGCCGGATCAGTTGCTTCCGGACCAGCCGGTCGCAGGTCCGCCCGGCCGTAGACGGCGCCACGCCCAGCGCCCGGGCCAGGTCCACCATCCGCTGCGGCCCGCGGGACGCCAGCACGACCAGCGCCCGGTACTGGGCAATCGTGGTTTCCTCGCCGGCCGCGCCCAGCGACTTCGTCGCCACCGCGATCATCGCGCGGCTCGCCGTGAGCACGGCGTCCACCGTCGCATCGTTGGCAGCCCGCTCAGCCACGGGGCATCCTCCGCCAGTTTCATTGTCTATAGCAATAATTGCAATATACACTATTAAGCTAGTGCAACTGGATGCTGGCTGCTGCTCGCTCGCGGGGTTGACTCCGTATTGAACAAACGTTTATGTTACTGAACATGCGTACAGCACCGGATGACCGCACGGCACGGGCGGTCATCAGGGACGAGGCGCTGCGGCTGTTCGCCGGGCGCGGCCCGGATGCGGTGACGGTGCGGCAGATCGCCGCCGCCGCCGGAGTCTCGCCGGCCCTGGTGGTGCATCACTTCGGGTCCAAGGAGGGGCTGCGGCAAGCGGTGGACCAGCACGTGCTGGACCTGTTCGACGCCATGATGAGCGAGCTGACCGCCAGCAGCGCCGAAGATCTGTACGACCCGGCGGCGTCGGGATCGCTGGCGGAGGCCATCCTGGCGCACCTGCCGCCGGACTCGCCGGTGCCGGCCTACCTGCGCCGGATGCTGCTGGCCGGCGGCGGCGCCGGGCGGGAGCTGTTCGGGCGGCTGTTC
>DASQSC010000545.1:0-3361 GCA_035642555.1 Streptosporangiaceae bacterium
GTCTCCATGCCGAGGTCGTACTGGTCGGTGAAGAAGTACGGGACCTGGTCGTAGCTGACCGGCTGGCCCAGCATGGCGCGGGCGGCGGCGGGGCCGCTGTTCAGCGCGTTGGCCCAGTGCTCGACCCGGACCCGGCGGCCCAGCAGCGAGTTGAACACGTCCGCCACGTCCCCGGCCGCGTAGATTCCCGGTACCGACGTGCGCAGCGCCGCGTCCACCGTGACGCCGTTGCTGATGTCAAGACCCGCGTCGGCCGCCAGGCCGGTGTTAGGCCGCACGCCGACCGCGATCACCACCGCGTCCGCGGGGACCTCGGCTCCGGCCGAGGTGACGACCGCGGCGGCGCTGCCACCGGAGCCGCGGATCTCGCCCAGCCCTTCCCCGAACCGGAACGTCACGCCGTGCTCGCGGTGCAGGTCGGTGAACATCCCGCCGAGCTCAGGGCCCAGTGCCCGGTGCAGCGCCACCGGTTCCGGCTCGATCACGGTGACCTCGCACCCGAACTCGCGGGCGGCCGCCGCCACCTCCAGGCCGATCCAGCCGGCGCCCGCGATGGCGACCTTGCCGCCATGCCGCAGCACGCTGCCGAGGTGCTCCGATTCGGCGACCGTGCGCAGGTACAGCACGCCGTCGAGGTCGCCGCCGGGCACGTTCAGCCGGCGCGGGGAGGCGCCGGTCGCGAGCAGCAGGCGGTCATAGCCGATGGTCTCGCCACCGTCGAGGGTGACCTGGCCCGCGGCCGGGTCCACGGCGGTCACCGTCACGCCGGTCCGCAGGTCCACGTCGTGCTCGGCGTACCAGCCCTGGTCGTGCACGTAGACCGAGGACTTCTCCTCCTTGCCCAGCAGGTACCCCTTGGACAGCGGCGGCCGCTCGTAGGGCCGCTCCGGCTCCGTGCCGAGCAGCACGATCGGCCCGCCGAAACCTTCCTCGCGCAAGGTCTCGGCGGCCTTGCCGCCGGTCAGGCTGGCACCGACGATCACGTAAGCCGGCTCTGCGGGCATGGTTACCTGCTCCTTCCCGGGCTAGGTGCGCCTGCGCACCTGGAAGCTCCTAGCTTGTCACCGGCACAGCCGCCGGTGCCAGGAACGGGCGGACGTGTCGGTGAGCGACGCCAGCTGGTCGATGATGACCCGGAGCCTGGCGGCGTCCGAGCCGGCCGCGGCGAAGCCCGGGCGGAACGCCGGGTCGAGCGTTTCCGGGGCGCCGGCCTGCACCGCCGCGGCCAGCTCGATGATCAGGTCCCGCTGCCGGGCCTGCACCTCCGCATGCCGGTCCCGGCTCATGACGAAATGCGCGGTGACCCCCTTGAGCAAGGCGCATTCGAGCCGCTGCCGCCGGGGCACCACCAGGTCGGCCGCGTACCGGGTCAGCGGCGGGGTGTGGGGGGGTCGCCCCCCCGAGCCAGCACCGAGCGGGGAGGTGCCGGGAGGTCGCCCCCCCGAGCCAGTACCGAGCAGGGCACCGGGCGGGCGCACGCCGCCGTTGGCCGCGGCCGTGGCCGCCTGCACCGCCCCGCACAGCCGCCCGATCAGCTCGCTGGTCAGGTTCTTCAGCCCGGCCAGGCTTTCCAGGCTGCCGTCGAAGCGGCCCGGCCAGAACGGCAGCGCCAGCAGCGCGCCGAACACCTCGTCCAGCTCGGCGGGCCCGGCCGAGCCGGGGGCGCAGTACAGGGCGGCGGTGAGCTCGGTCACCGCGGCCCGGTGGGCCGGGTCGCCGAGCGCGGGCAGGGTGATCAGGCCTGCGTGCAGGCCGTCCTCCAGGTCGTGCACGGAATAGGCGACGTCGTCCGCCCAGTCCATGACCTGTGCCTCCAGGCAGCGGCGCCCGGGCGGGGCGCCGTCGCGGAGCCACCGGAACGCCTCCGCGTCGTCGTCGTAGTAGTTGTACTTGCCCGCGGGATAGGGAGGGTCGTCCCCCGGGGCGCCCGGAGTGCCGGGAGTCCCGGGAGTGCCGGGAGTGCCGGGACGAGGGCCCCACGGGTACTTGATCGTCGCGTCCAGGGTGGCCCGGGTCAGGTTCAGGCCCGCGCCCGGCACCTTGGCCTCCAGCCGGGTCAGCAGCCGCAGCGTCTGGGCGTTGCCCTCGAAGCCGCCGCAGGGCCCGGCCAGCTCGGCCAGCACCGCCTCGCCGTTGTGGCCGAACGGCGGATGCCCCAGGTCGTGCGCCAGGCAGGCGGCATCCACCAGGTCCGGGTCGCAGCCGACGGCCGCCCCGAGTTCCCGGCCGATCTGGGCGCACTCCAGCGAGTGAGTGAGCCGGGTGCGCGGGAAATCCCCCGTTCCGATCTCGACGACCTGGGTCTTGGCCGCCAGCCTGCGCAGCGCGGAGGTGTGCAGCACCCGTGCCCGGTCCCGCTCGAACGGCGAGCGCGCGAAGGCGCCGGAGTCCTGCGCTGCCTTGGCAGGCTCCGGCACCCGCCGCGCGGTTGCCGCCTGGTCGTAGCCGGCCAGCGCCGTCACCGCCCTCATCGCGGCGCGGCGGCCGTCACCGGGTGTCGCTGCCGCCCGCGGACTCGAGAACCACCACCCGGCCCGCCTCCAGCCGTGCCACCGGCACCCGGAACGGCGAGCAGGACACGTAGTTGAGGCCCACCTGGTGGAAGAAGTGCACCGAGTCCGGGTCGCCGCCGTGCTCGCCGCACACCCCGAGTTCCAGGTCCGGCCGCGCCGCCCGGCCCTCGTCGGTGGCGATCTGCACCATCCGGCCCACGCCCTCGGTGTCGATGGTCTCGAACGGCGACACCCCGAAGATGCCCAGCTCGATGTACTTGCTGAAGAAGGCGCCCTCCACGTCGTCGCGGGAGAAGCCCCAGCCCATCTGGGTGAGGTCGTTCGTGCCGAACGAGAAGAACTCGGCGGACTGCGCGATCTGGCCGGCCAGCATCGCCGCCCGCGGCACCTCGATCATGGTGCCGATCAGCGTGTGCACGTGGGTGCCGGTCTCCTTCTCGACCGAGTCGACCACGCCGGCGATCTCCTCCTTGGAGATCTCCATCTCCTGCACCGAGGCGGTCAGCGGGACCATGATCTCCGGGTGCGGGTCGCCGCCGGCCTTCTTGCATTCGGCGGCGGCGTGCGCGATCGCCCGCACCTGCATGGCCACCAGGCCCGGGATGACCAGCCCGAGCCGGACCCCGCGCAGGCCGAGCATGGGGTTCTGCTCGTGCAGTCGGCGCACCGCCTCCAGCAGCTTGCGGTCCTTCTCGGTCGCCTGGTCTCCGGCCAGTGCCACCTTCACGGACATCTCGGTGAGGTCGGGCAGGAACTCGTGCAGCGGCGGGTCGATCAGCCGGATCGTGACCGGCAGCCCGTCCATCGCCTCGAAGATCTCCACGAAGTCGCCCCGCTGCAGCGGCTCC
>DASQSC010000546.1:0-2603 GCA_035642555.1 Streptosporangiaceae bacterium
GCCGTGTCTCAGCAGCTAGCGGCCCTGGAACGAGAGATCGGCGACGCCCTGCTCGACCGGGCCGCGCGGTCGGTCGAGCTGACCGACGCCGGGCGGCGCCTCGCCGTGCACGCCGAGATCATCCTGGCCCAGGTCGAGGCCGCGGAGGCGGACCTGGCGGCGCAGGCCCGCGAGCCGTCCGGGCGGGTCACGGTGGCCGCGTTCCCGACCGCCGCGGTGGCGTTCGCGCCGGCGCTCGCGCGCAGCCTGCGCGCCCATCCGGCCCTCACCATGCTGCTGCAGCAGGCGGCGCCGACCGAGGAGGGACTGCGCCGGGTGCGCTCCGGCGAGGCGGACGTGGCGCTGGTCGACGACTGGACCGAGGGCGGCCTGTCCGACCAGCTGCACCCGATGCTGCGCAGCTTCCGGCTGCTGCGCGACCCGCTGGTGCTGATCGTGCCGCGCAATCACCCGCTGGCGGACCCGGCCACCCCGGTCGACCTCCGCAAGCTGTGCGAGACCAGCCGGTGGATGGCGGCCCCGGCCGGGGAGCCGTCGCGGGTGGCGGCCGACCGGCTGCTGGCGGCGGCGGGCGGCGCGCCCGCGGTGCCATGGGAGTTCGAGGGGCTCGGCGCCATCATCGGCCTGGTCGGCCGGGGCATCGGGGTGGCCGCGGTGCCGCGGCTGGCGATCGCCGCCGGGGAGGGCCGGGTCGCGGTCCGGGAACTGGCCGGCCCGGTCCCCACCCGCGCGATCTTCGCGGTGGCCAGGGCCGCCAGCGTCCGCCGCCCGTCGGTCGCGCTGGCGCTGTCCTCGCTGGCCGACGGGGCCGCGAGCCTGGATGGCCGGGCCGCGGCCGGCACCGGCCGGGCACGGCTAAGTCGCAGGTCGGGCCGTGACTTTCCGGCTGGTTCCGACCGGTTGGACTGATACATTGAGGTAGTTACGCGCCGTAACGGGGGTCCCATGCCATTGGTAGCCGGGAGATGATGCGCAGTATGCCTACGCCGCTGGGTGATGCCGGGGCGGGCCTGGTGCGCGTCCTGGTGGTCGAAGATCACCCGCTCGTGCTCCAGGCATTCTCGCTCGCCTTCGAGGAAGTGCCGGACGTTGATCTGGTCGCGCAGGCCAGGCTGCTCGAGGAGGCCGTCGTGGCCGCCCGCGAGCACCGGCCTGACGTGGTGCTACTTGACCGCCTGCTGCCGGACGGGGACGGGATCGAGGCGATCGGGCGGCTGCGCCAGGAGTCCGGCGGCAGCCGGGTGCTGGTGCTCACCGGCTACGCGGACACATCGATCGTCAGCCGGGTCATCGAGGCGGGCGGATCGGGGCTGCTGCTGAAGGGGGCGGGCAGGGTTGACGACCTGGTGAACGCGATCCGGCGGGTCGCCGCTGGCGAGCCCGCGTTTCCCGCGGATCTAGCTCCGGGAGCCCCGGGCGGCGCTGCCGCCCAGTGATAGTGCGTGCGAGAGGCGACGCCTGGAGCGTGCGGCCGATTCCATCGAACGAGAGCCTGGCTGCTGAGGCAGAGCTAGCGGCAGGCGGTTGCGACCGGGGGCCGAGGTGCTGCCCGGGCTGAAAGTGAGCGTGCCCATGGCCAAGCAAGAGACTGTCCAGCCACCCCAGACCTCCCGGCAGCCCCGGAACCCCTCTCGGCAGGGTGACCATGCGGGCGGCGAGGAGCGGCTGCAGCGGCTGCTCGCCGGGCTCACCGCCGTCCGCGACGGCGACTTCAGCACGCGCCTGCCGCAGGTGGGCGACGAGCTGATGGACGAGATGGCGAGCGTGTTCAACGGCATGGTCGATCAGCTTGCCCTGTTCACGTCGGAGGTCACCCGGGTGGCCAGGGAGGTGGGCACGGACGGCAAGCTCGGGGGCCAGGCCCAGGTACCGGGCGTGTCCGGCACCTGGAAGGACCTGACCGACTCGGTGAACGCGATGGCCGGCAACCTGACCGGGCAGGTCCGGGACATCGCGCAGGTCGCCACGGCGGTGGCCAAGGGCGACATGTCCCAGAAGATCACCGTGGACGCGCACGGCGAGATGCGGGAGCTCAAGAACACCCTCAACACGATGGTGGACACCCTGTCGGCGTTCGCCGATGAGGTGACCCGGGTGGCCAGGGAGGTGGGCACCGAGGGGATCCTGGGCGGCCAGGCGCAGGTGCCCGGGGTGTCGGGCACCTGGCGGGACCTGACCACCTCGGTGAACTTCATGGCCAGCAACCTGACCGGGCAGGTCCGGGACATCGCGCAGGTCGCCACGGCGGTGGCCAAGGGGGACCTGTCGCAGAAGATCACGGTGGACGCGCGGGGCGAGATCCTGGAGCTCAAGAACACCATCAACACGATGGTGGACACCCTGTCGGCATTCGCCGCCGAGGTGACCCGGGTGGCCAGGGAGGTGGGCACCGAGGGAATCCTGGGCGGCCAGGCGCAGGTGCCCGGCGTGTCGGGCACCTGGCGGGACCTGACCACGTCGGTGAACTTCATGGCCGGCAACCTGACCAGCCAGGTCCGTTCCATCGCCCAGGTGGCGACGGCGGTGGCCAAGGGGGACCTGTCGCAGAAGATCACGGTGGACGCGCGGGGCGAGATCCTGGCGCTGAAGGACACCATCAACAC
>DASQSC010000547.1:0-2899 GCA_035642555.1 Streptosporangiaceae bacterium
CCGCCATGGAGGACATCGCGCTGCTGCTGCGGGGCGCGATCCGGGCGCGGGGCAACGTGCTGCTCAAGCTGAACGTGTCAGCGGACCGGCTGCAGGCGGTGGCGAAGATGCTGCCGTCCATGTCGTCGCCCACGGTGACGGAGCTGGCCAGGGGAGACATGCACGCGGTGGAGACCGTGGTGCCCAAGCGCGGCGTCAACACGCTGATTCCCGCGCTGCGGTCGGCCGGGGCCCGCGACATCCTGGAAATCCCCATCTCCAAGATCGTCGAGTAGCTGCCTCGCGGGCATGTCCCGTGCCCGGCGACGTACTGTTGAAGTGTGCCGGGAATGCCCGGCAGCGGCCCGGGCGGCCGGGGTGGCCGGCCTGGGCGACCGGCCAGCGAGCCCTCGTGAGGTGAACCGGCAGTGCGCGACATCCTGGACCAGATCACCAAGTGGTGGGAAGCCGGCGAGACGTTCGGACTGGCGACCGTGGTCAACACGTTCCGCAGCGCGCCCAGGGAGCCGGGCGCGGCGCTCGCCGTCTCGGCCGGCGGCGAGGTCGTCGGGAGCGTCTCCGGCGGCTGCGTGGAAGGCGCCGTGTACGAGCTGGCACAGGAAGTCATCGCGTCCGGCAGGCCGGTGCTGCGGCGGTACGGGATCAGTGACGGCGACGCCATGTCGGTCGGCCTGACCTGCGGCGGCATCATCGACATCTTCGTGGAGGCGGTCAGCAAGGAGCGGTTCACAGACCTGGGGCAGGTGGCGGCCGCGATCCGGGACGGTGACCCGGTGGCGGTGGCCACCGTCATCTCCGGGCCGGGGGAGACCGGCGCGCGGCGGGTGATCCGGAAGGACTCCGCGTCCGGCAGCCTCGGCGCAGGCGAGCGGCTCAACCAGGCGGCCGACGACGACGCGCGCGGCATGCTGGCCCAGGGCACGACCGGCGTCCGGCACTACGGCGAGCACGGCGAGCGGCGGCTGGATGACCTCGGCGTATTCGTCCAGTCGTTCGCGCCGCCGCCGCGGATGCTGGTGTTCGGGGCCATCGACTTCGCCGCGGCCGTGGCCCGGGCCGGGAAGTTCCTCGGCTACCAGGTGACGGTGTGCGATGCCCGGCAGGTGTTCGCCACCCAGGCCCGGTTCCCGGATGCGGACGAGGTGGTCGTGGAGTGGCCGCACCGGTTCCTGAGCCGCACGCCGGTCGATGAGCGGACGGTCATCTGCGTGCTCACCCACGACCCCAAGTTCGACGTGCCGCTGCTGGAAGTCGCGCTGCGCACCCCCGCCGCCTACATCGGCGCCATGGGCTCCAGGCGGACGCACGAGGACCGGGTCGAGCGGCTGCGTGAGGTGGGCCTGACCGAGGCCGAGCTGGCCCGGCTCCGCTCGCCGATCGGCCTCGACCTCGGCGCCCGCACCCCGGAGGAGACCGCGGTCTCGGTCGCGGCCGAGCTCATCCAGCTGCGGTGGGGCGGTTCCGGCAAGCCGCTCACCGAGACGGCCGGCCGCATCCACGGCTGAGCCCCGGCCGGCTGAGGCGGCTCCGCTCCGCGGCCGCTCCGAATCCATGATCATGTGGGTTTGGCAGGGGCGGCGGCCGTGTGCTTGCCGGGGAGATGGCTGACAGTTCGGCCGGGGACATGCCTGACACGTTTGCGTGTGGTCAGTGTGGCGGGTGGCGGGGTGCGGCGGGTGGCTGGGGGTGGTTTTTGATGACGAAGACGGTGATGGGGCTGGCGCCGTAGTAGGCGGTGAGCTCGCGGCCGTTGCGGTGCAGGCCGATGGTGAGGCCGGCGAAGCGGCCGCCGATGTCGAGCTGGCTGCGGTGGTAGGTGATGGTGCCGTCGGTGCGGACCTTGCGCATCAGGCAGCCTGGCGGGAAGGCGTCGGCGGGCTCGAGGTCGGTCAGGGGCAGGATGACGGGGGTGCCCGGGAGGTAGGCGCTGGCCGGGGTCTGCTGGTCGAGGGCCTGGTGGGGGCGGTGGTGGTTGTAGTCGTGGCGGTAGGCGTCCAGTTCGTGCTGGGCGGCGGCCAGGCTGGCGGGGCGGTGGTCGGCGATCCACTCGTTCTGGGTGCGGTGCTGGCGCTCGATCTTGCCCTGGGTCTGGGGGTGGTAGGCCCGGCCGTGGGTCAGGCGGATCCCGGCGGCGCGGGCCTGCCGTTCGAAGGTGACCTCGCGGCCCAGGCTCCGCCCGGTGAAGATCAGCCCGTTGTCGCACAGCAGCTGGGCGGGCATGCCGTGCTCGGCGACGGCGCCGGCCAGGGTGCGCCAGGCCAGTTCCGCGGTGGCGGTCGCGGCCACGCGGGCCGCGACGAGATAACGGCTGTGGTCATCCAGCACGTCGATGACCCAGAACAGCCGGCCGTTGGCCAGCAGGTGGGCGGTGGCATCGATCTGCCACAGCTGGTTGGGATGGGCCCGGCGGAAGAACTGCCAGCAGTCGCGGGCCGGGGGCCGGGGCCGCGGGTCGCGGGCCACGCCGCGGCGGCGCAGCACCTGCTGCACGGTGGACTTGGCCGGCACCCGCGTGCCGGTGCCGGCCAGCTCACGCTCCACCAGCCGGCGGATCTTGTCCGGGCCATACCGGGGCCGCTCCTTGGCCAGGGCCACGATCAGGTCCTCCAGCGCCGGGTCCAGCTGCCCCGGGCTGGAGGCCGGACGGCGCGACCGCGGGGCTAACCCGGCCGCCCCGCCCGCCTCCCAGCGCCGCCTCCACACATAGAACGTCTCCCGCGAGATGCCCGCCTCGCGGCACAGCACAGCCACCGGCACACCCGCCTCCGCCTTCTCCATCAGCTCTCGTCGCAGCGACACCAGATCCATCACCCTCAGCGGCATGCCTCAGTAGGCCAGCCACGATCAGGTGTCAGGCATGTCCCCGGCCGGTGTGTCAGGTATCAATCCGGCAAGCACA
>DASQSC010000548.1:0-5109 GCA_035642555.1 Streptosporangiaceae bacterium
CCGGGCTGCCGGCCGTCAGCTACGGCGGCGGCGATGATGACCTGGCGAGCCGCTGCGCCGCGAAGGACGGCAGCTTCCGGGCCGTGGCCACCGCCGCCGACGACGTGGCGCTGCTGGCGCCGACCTCCGGCACCACCGGCAGGCCCAAGGCGACCATGCACTTCCACCGGGACGTGCTGGCCATCGACGACACGTTCGGCCGGCACGTGCTGGCGGGCGAGCCGGGCGACGTGTTCGCCGGCACCCCGCCGGTGGCGTTCACGTTCGGGCTTGGCGGGCTGGTGGTGTTCCCGCTGCGGGCCGGCGCCTCGGTGCTGCTGCTGGAGCGGGCCTCGCCCGGGGAGCTGGCGGACGCGATCGCGGCCCACGGCGTGACCGCCCTGTTCACGGCCCCCACCATGTACCGGGCGATGCTGGCCGCCGGCCGGGCGGGCGCGCTGACCGGGCTGCGCCGGTGCGTGTCGGCGGGCGAGCACCTGCCAGCGGCCGTGTGGGAGGACTTCCGCCGCGAGACGGGGGCGCGGATCATCGACGGGCTCGGCTCCACCGAGCTGCTGCACATCTTCATCGCCGCGGCCGGGGACGCGATCCGGCCCGGCTCGACCGGGGTGGCGGTGCCCGGCTACGAGGCGGCCGTGCTCGGCGACGACGGCAAGCCGGTGCCCGACGGCAGCGCCGGTCACCTTGCGGTGAAGGGGCCGACCGGCTGCCGGTACCTGTCGGACGAGCGCCAGCGCAGGTACGTGACCGACGGCTGGAACCTCACCGGCGACACCTATGTCCGGGACGGCGACGGCTACTACTGGTACCAGGCGCGCACGGACGACATGATCATCGCCGCGGGCTACAACATCGCCGGGCCGGAGGTGGAGCACGCCCTGCTGACCCACCCGGACGTGCTGGAGGCGGGCGTGGTCGGCGCGCCTGACCCGGAGCGAGGGACGATCGTCAAGGCCTACGTGGTGCTCAGGGACGGGGCGGCCGCCAGCCCGGCGAAAGCGGCCGAGCTGCAGGACTTCACCAAGCAGGTGATCGCCCCGTACAAGTACCCGCGGGCGGTCGAGTTCACCGCCGCGCTCCCCCGCACCGGGACCGGGAAGCTGCAGCGCTACCGGCTCCGCGAGCTGGCCGCGGGGGCCTGACCCTCGCCGCCCGCACGGTGCGGGTCCGGTGAGCCATCCCGCACCTCTAGCGGCGGCTCCCCGAGTCCGGCCTTGTGATCTGGGGTGTTAACTGTCGTTAAACGGGCTTTTGAGGCTTGTCAGGCTTGCCGGGGCGGTTGCAGACTCTGTGGTAGGAGGGACGTTTCTGTCACGGGGGGATCACATGCATTTCGTTGTTCTGGCAACCCACTCGCCTGAGGTATGCCCTACCAGCAACGCCAAGACGAAGGCTCTCCTACTGGAGACAGCCCCGCAAATACCCGCTATAGCCGAGAAGCACGGCGTGACCATCACGGCGGGGCCGCTGGTCAACCGTGAGCACGTGGTCGTCACGGTCGTCGATGCGGATAGCGCCGATGGTCTCGATGCGTTCCTGGTTGATTCCCGGCTCGCCCAGTGGAATCAGCTGCGCATCCTGCCTTCGCGTTCGATGGAGGAGGGCATGCAAGAGATCCAGGAGGCAGCCTCGCTGTTCTGAGGTTCGCCGCTGGTTGCCGGGCGTCCGCTGGTGACGCCCGGCAGCCGCGGGGCCTGGGGCTGCTCGTCGAGTCCGGCTGGGGCGACCCGGCGGCCCGAAGCCTGCGCCTGGGCCTGCGTGAGTATCTCTTAGCTAAGGAGCTGACACCCCGGATACTGGGCAGTTGCCCGATCCGCGAGCCGCCTCCTTAGCCGCACTCTCGGTATCAGCACCAGCGACTACCGAGGGAACGGCGATGCACCCGACCATCCACCGCGAGCTCACCCAGGCCCGGGTTGCCGACCTGCGCCGCAGGGCCGACCGGGCCCGGACGGCGCGGGCAGCCGTCCGGGCACGCCGGCCGCGCGGGCGGGACACCCGGGCGCTGCCCGGCCTCACCGCCCTGGCCCGGCTGCTGCTGCCGGGGACGGGCGGCCAGGAGCCGGCCCGCCCGCCGGCAGCTGGCCCGGGCGCGCCTGGGGTCAGGGCCTGATCTTGCGGCCCACCCCGGCGACGGCGGCTTCGGCATCCTCCGGGTCGCCGTCCCCGGCTGCGTCCGGATCCGGCCGCCACCGGGATGTCCTGACCACGCCGGGCTCGACCAGTTCCAGCCCGTCGAAGAAGGCGGCGATCAGGCCCGGGCTCCGCAGGTGGTAGGAGCTGGCCGAGTTCTGGTTGTAGTTCTGGATCGCCTTGCTGGCCGCCGGGCTGGTGTCGGTGCCGTCGCTGAGCGCGAGGTAGCTGCCCGCGGGCAGGGCGGACAGCAGCCGCGTCACGATCGCGTGCGGGTGCTCGGAGTCCGGGAGCTGCCCCATGATCCCGAGCATCATGAGCGCGACCGGCCGCCGGAAGTTCAGCGTCTTCGCGGCCTCCGCCAGGATCCGGTCCGGGTCCCGCACATCCGCCTCGATGTAGGCGGTGGCGCCCGGCGGGGTGCTCGCCAGCAGCGCCCGGGCGTGCACCAGCACCAGCGGGTCGTTGTCCACGTACACGATCCGGGATTCCGGCGCTTCCCGCTGGGCGACCTCATGGGTGTTGTCGGCGGCCGGCAGCCCGGTGCCGATGTCGAGGAACTGCCGGACGCCGGCCTCGCGCGCCAGGTAGCGGACCGAGCGCGCCAGGAACTGCCGCTGCTCCCGGGCGATGCGGGCGATGTCGGGGAACAGCTCCAGGATCATGTCCCCGATCTGCCGGTCGGCGGAGTAGTTGTCCGTCCCGCCGAGCAGGTAGTTCCACACCCGGGCCGAGTGAGCCTGGCTGACGTCGAGTTCTGGCGGCTGCCCGCCCTCGGGGGCGGGCGGGTCTGCGGCCACGGCGAAGATCCTCCCTGGATCCGGCGGTGCCACCGGCAGGCGGCCGCTGGCGGGCCCGCTGCCGGCGCAATCGCGTCTGCTCGCACGCTACCCCGGCTGTCGCGCGCCGATGAAGACCAGGCCTGCCGAGGCCAGCCAGCCGGTAATCGCCTGCGCGGTCTCGGTCGGCGCTTCCAGCTGCGGGACGTGGCCGGTCCCCGGGAACTCGATCAGGGTCCAGGAGGGGTTCGCGCGGGCGGCGGCCCGGGCGGCCGCGATCGGGACCAGGCGATCGCGGGTGCCGTGGATGAGCAGCACGGGGCAGCCGGCCGAGCGGATCCGCCGCCGGTAGTCCCGGCGGCCTGGATAGCCCATGGTGGCCACGACGGACCGGGTGGCCGTCAGGAAGTCCTGCTCGGCGCCGGGGAACGCGGCCCGCTGCTGCGCCAGCTCAAGATGCCTGGCGATCACGCCGGCGGCCACCCGCGAGGGGTCCGCGCAGCACAGCCGGAAAATGCCGGCGACGACCTCGTCGGGACTCTGCGGCCGGCGGGCGGCCGGGACGAGCCGGCCGAGGCCGGGCAGGAGATACCCCGCGAACGTCGCCAGGACCAGCGGGTCGGGCCGGGCCAGCACGAACGGCAGCGCCGGGTCCAGCAGGATGAGGCCGGCCACCGCGTCCGGCGCCAGGCTTGCCTCCAGCAGGGAGATCATGCCGCCCATGGAGTTCCCGAGCAGGATCACCGGCCGGGAAGGCAGTGCTGCCAGGAACCGGTGCAGCAGCAGCCGGTTGGCGGCCACCCCGGCGCCGCGTCCGGCCGACTGGGTCAGGCCGTGCCCGGCCAGGTCCGGCGCCACCACCCGGCCGGCCGGCGTCAGCAGCGGCGCGAGCGACAGCCAGTTCAGGGCGGCACCGCCGAGCCCGTGCACGCAGACGAGCAGCGGGCCGTCCGCGGCGCCGCCGAAGTCCAGGTAATGGACGGGCCCGCCGAGGTCGATCCAGCGGGAGACGCCGTCCGGCGGCGCCCCGGGCCCGCCCGCGAGCTGGGCGCCGGGCCCGCCGTCGTCAGCCATGGTGCCCATAGCGTCAGCGGAACCCGCCCGCGGTGTCAAACCCGGACCCGTCCGGGTCGTGACCGCGCCCGGGCCGTGTGCCACCGTCGGTGTCATGGACACGCGGATCCGCGCTTTCCGGCCGCCGGACACCGAGCCGGTGGTCGCGCTGTCGCTGCGGGCCTGGGCACCGGTCTTCGCTTCGCTGGAGCGGGTGCTGGGCCGGGAGATATCCGGCCGCCTGCACGGCGACTGGCATCAGCACCAGGAACGGGCGGTCCGCGGCGTACTCGCCGGCCCCGGCGTCCATGCCTGGGTCGCCGAGGCTGACCAGCAGGTCGTCGGCTTCGTCACCGCTACCGTCGATGCCGGGCGGCTGCTCGGTGAGATCCCGATGCTGGCCGTGGATCCCGCTGCGCAGGGCCGCGGCACCGGGAGCGCCCTCACCGCGTTCGCCACCGACTGGCTGCGCGGCGCCGGGATGCTGGTCGTGATGGTCGAAACCGGCGGCGACCCGGGCCATGCCCCGGCCCGGCGGGTGTACCAGCAGGCCGGCTACGCGCTGCTGCCTGTGGCACGGTACTTCAAGGCACTGTGAGCACCGAGGAGCGAGATCAGGAGGCTGACAATGCATGTGACCCGTGGCCGGGTTCCCGGCAGGCCGTCCGAGCAGCGGACCGCCACCTTCACCGGGACGGTGCACCTCGACCTGGTGATGGACGCCGGCGACGTGACGGTCAACACGGTGGTCTTCACCCCCGGCGCCCGCACCTACTGGCACGCCCACCCAGGCGGCCAGCTGCTGCAGATCACCGGCGGGCGCGGGATCGTGGCCAGCCGCGGCGGTCAGGCGAGCATCGTGGGCAGCGGCGACCTGGTCTGGGCCGAGCCGGGCGAGGAGCACTGGCACGGGGCCTGCCCAGACAGCCTGCTGACCCACACCGCCGTGTCCCACGGCCCGACCCAGTGGCAGGGCGAGGTCAGCGAGCCCGACTACACCGCAGCGCAGCAGGCGTGACCTGATGTCGCGCAAGGTCGTCGTGGTCGCCGTCAACGGCGTCACCGGCCGGATGGGGTACCGGCAGCACCTGGTGCGGTCGCTGCTGGCGATCCGCGAGCAGGGCGGCGTGCCGCTCGGTGACGG
>DASQSC010000549.1:0-2879 GCA_035642555.1 Streptosporangiaceae bacterium
CAGGCCCGCCGCCGCCAGCCGGTCGATCCGGTTGGTCATGGTGCCGGACGTGACCAGGGTGGTGCGCAGCAGCGCGCCCGGGGTCAGCTGGTACGGCGGGCCCTGGCGGCGGAGCGCGGACAGGACGTCGAAGCCCCACGACTCGAGCCCGTGGCTGGCGAAGGCTGCGCGCCGGGCCCGGTCCAGGTGCCGGGCCAGCCTGGATACCCGGCTGAGCACGTGCAGCGGCTCGATGGCCAGGTCGGGCCGTTCCGACCGCCACGCCGATACCAGGTCATCGACCTCGTCGCGCGGCTGCCCCATGAGCGTGAGCATATCTCGACATCGAGAATTTTCCGCCCGGCCGTGCGGGGAGCGGAGTATCGTTCTCGACAGTAGAGCTTTGTTGTCTCGTATCCTGAGATCATCTCGGAGGCGCGCTGTGTGGGATCCCGGCCAGTATCAGCGATTCGCCGATCAGCGGTCCCGGCCGTTCTTCGACCTGGTCGCCCGGATCGGCGCGGCCGATCCCGGCTACGTCGCGGACCTGGGATGCGGCCCGGGGAACCTGACCGCGGCGCTGGCGGAACGCTGGCCGCGAGCGGAGATCACGGGGGTGGACAACTCGCCGGAGATGATCGAGGCGGCCGCGGCCGGGGCCGGCGTGGCGCCGGGACGCCTCTCGTTCGTGCTGGCCGACGTGCGCGACTGGCAGCCGCCCCGGGCGCCGGACGTGCTGGTGTCCAACGCCGTACTGCAGTGGGTCCCCGATCACCTGGACGTCCTCACCCGCTGGGCGGGGATGCTCCGCCCCGGCGGATGGCTGGCGTTCCAGGTGCCCGGCAACTTTGACCAGCCGAGCCACGTCATCCTGCGGGAGCTCGCGGAATCGCCGCGGTGGCGGGCGCGGCTGGCCGGGGTCTCGCTGAACCGGCAGGCCGCCAGCCCGGAGGAATACCTGGACCTGCTGGCCCGGGCGGGTTGCGCGGTGGACGCCTGGGAGACCATCTACCTGCACGTGCTGTCCGGCGACGACCCGGTGCTTGAGTGGTACCGGGGCACCGGGCTGCGGCCGGTGCTGGCCCGGCTGGATCAGGCGGAGGCGGCCGAGTTCCTGGCGGAATACGGCAGCCGGGCCCGGGCCGCGTACCCGCCGGCCCGGTACGGCACGCTGCTGCCGTTCCGCCGGGTGTTCGCGGTCGCCCGGCGGACGTAGCCGCTGGTGCGGCGGCAGCTGCCGGTGGCGTGCCGTTGCGGCTAGCGCGGCACGTCCGGCCGGGGCGGCTGGCCCGGCCGGGGCTGGCTGGCCGCCTCGGCGGAGAGGCTGGGTGCCGGGTCGAGCTGGGACAGCCCGTTCCAGGCGAGGTTGACCAGGTGCGCGGCGACGACCTCCACCTTGGGCTTGCGCGCGTCCAGCCACCACTGGCCGGTGACTGCGACCATGCCCACCAGCATCTGCGCGTACATCGGCGCGAGCTTGGGATCGTAGCCGCGGGCACGGAAGTAGTCGCCCAGGATGTACTCCACCTGGCGGGCGATGTCACTGATCAGGCTGCCGAAGGTGCCGGTACCCGAAGCCGGGTGCGAGTCCCGGACCAGGATCCGGAAACCGTCGGCGTTGTCCTCGATGTAGCGCAGCAGGGCGACGGCGGCGGCCTCGAACTTCTCCCGGGTGTGCGCGCCCGAGAAGATCACGGTCGCCATGTCGAGGAACCGCTCGACCTCACGGTCGATGACGACCGCGTACAGCCCCTCCTTGCCGCCGAAGTGCTCGTAGACGACGGGCTTGGAGACGCCGGCCCGGGCCGCGATCTCCTCGATCGAGGTGCCCTCGAAGCCTCGTTCGGCGAAGAGCCGGCGGCCGATGTCGAGCAGTTGCTCGCGGCGTTCCTTACCGGTCATCCGCTTGCGGTTGTTTGGGCCGGGAACCGGATTGGTCACGTATCCATGATGGCTACAACCGGGCCGCTCCGGCAGCCGGCTTTTCTGGCCGGGCGAGCCGGCCCTTGGTCATCGAGCCGAGCTGGCGGCCCCGCAGCCCGGTGAGCCTTCCGGACAGCCGGTTCTCGTCCGGCCATCGCGCGTCCCACGCCCACCCGGCCAGTTCGGCCCACCGGATGACCCGGGCGCTGATGTCGATCTGCCCCTTGAGCGCACCATGCCGGGCGCAGGTGGGGTCGGCGTGGTGCAGGTTATGCCAGGACTCGCCGAACGAAGGGATCGCCAGCCAGGCAACGTTCCGCGACTTGTCCCGCACCTGGAAATCCTCGTTCCCGAACGTGTGGCAGACCGAGTTGATCGACCAGGTCACGTGGTGCAGCAGGCAGATGCGGATCAGGCTGGCCCAGAAGAACGCGGTGAGCGCGCCGGTCAGCGACATCGACCACAGGCCGCCGATGAGCGCGGGCGCGAGCAGCGAGACGGCAACCCAGACTTCGAAGAGCCCGGAGATCCGCCGGATCGGGCGGTCGGCCAGCAGGTCCGGGACGAATTTCTGCTGCGAGGTGCGGTCCGGGTTGAACAGCCACCCGATGTGCGCGTACAGGAAGCCCTTGGTGAGCGCGCGTACGTCGGAGCCGAACCGCCATGGCGAGTGCGGATCGCCCTCGCGGTCGCTGTACTTGTGGTGCCGCCGGTGGTCGGCCGCCCAGACCAGCACCGGGCCCTCCACCGCGAGGCTCCCGGCGATCGCCATCGCGATCCGGAGCGGCTTATTAGCCTTGAACGAGTTGTGGGTGAAGTGGCGGTGGAAGCCCATGCTGATCCCCATGCCGGAGATCACGTAGAACACGAGCCCGATCACCACGTCGTGCCAGCCGAGCCCCCAGCCCCAGGCCACTGGTACGGCCGCGGCCAGGGCGAGTAGTGGCACGGCGACGAAGACCCCGATCAGGAGGCGT
>DASQSC010000550.1:0-4401 GCA_035642555.1 Streptosporangiaceae bacterium
CAGCAGGGCGTAGTCAGTGCCGGCGCCGAACACCAGCACGTACAGGATGCCGGCGCTCTGGGCGTTGACGGTCAGGCCGGCGTGCGCTGCCAGCAGGTAGATCAGCGCTTCGCCGGTGGTCAGGGCGATGCCGGCGGAGAGCACCGGCAGCAGCCACAGGATGGGGCTGCGGTAGGTGATCAGCAGCAGCACGATGACCACGGCCAGGGTCGCGTACAGCAGGGTGCTGTCGATCCCGCCGAACGCCTTGCCCGAGTCCGCGGCCGACCCGAGCGGCCCGGCGATATGGGTCGTCATCCCGCTGGCGCCGGACCGGGTGATCGCGCGGAGGCTGTCAGCAGCGTCGCCGGCCGCGTTCCAGCCGTCCCGGCCCAGGTTCACCGGGACGATGGTCTCGATCGCCGTGCCGTCCCTGGCGAAGATGGGGCCCTGCACCTCCCGCGGCAGGACCCGGGGCAAATCCCGGAACTTGCGCACGTCCGCAGCGGCCTTGGCCCGGTCGGCCCCGGTGAGCCCGGCGGCGCGCTGGTACACCACCACCGCGGGGAAGACGTTCGGCGACTGCACCCGCGATTCCAGGTTGAGCACCTGGGTGGACTCCGCCCTGGCCGGCAGCCAGGACGACGCGTCGTTCTTCTCGGCGCCGGTCAGCTTGCCGGACAGCGGCCCCGCCGCGGCCACCAGGATCAGCCAGCCGACCAGTATCACCCACTTCATCCGGCGGCCGCCCGGGATGGCGGCGATCGCCCGGAACCTGCTCATGGAAATCCCCCGTCTAATGAGACGTCGAAGCCTAAGTCATCGAACCTTAGCGGTCCTTGCCCGGCCGCCTCCCCGCGGGCAGCGGCGTCTTCGGATATGGAACCGGAGCCGGCGGGGAAAAGTCAAGACATATCTCGTCCTCCAATTCCACGGCCACCAATTCCACGGCAACGGCCACCCCCACGGCCAGAGCCGGGCGCAGGGCGTCCCTTCGCCCGTCCGGCAGCCCTGCGCCAGGCGCCCGCCCCAGGCCGCCGACGCGCTCCGGCCCCCGCGGTGTGGCCTGCGCCGGACGGCCGGCGGGCGGCTGGCCTAGAATCAAGATCACGGTAAGCCGCAGCCCGTGCCGCGGCGGTCGGCTGGCCGCTGCCCGATCCGCGTCCTAAGCTACAACCCCCCGCTGACAGTTCCGGAGGAGGCGGCTGTATGGCTGAGAGGCCGTCGCGCGTGAGGCGGCTGCGAGGACTCGCGACCCGGACGGTTGACCGCCACGGGCGGCCGGAGTCCCCGGAGCGGTCCATGGACCCGCGGCCCGAGCGGGAGGCCCCGGAAGTCCCCAGCCTGGTGGACTGCGCCATCTACGTGCACGGCCATCGGAAGCACTCGCCGGCGACGCTTGCCGATACCGCCGCCGCGCTGCGCGCCGAGTCCGACGGCATGGCGTGGATCGGGCTCTACCGCCCGACCGAGGACCAGCTCGATTTCCTGGCCCGGCAATTCTCGCTGCACGAGCTCGCCGTCGAGGACGCCATCGTCGCGCACCAGCGGCCCAAGCTGGAACGATACGGCGACACCCTGTTCGTGGTGCTGCGGCCGGCCCGGTATCTGGACGATGTGGAAGAGGTGGACTTCGGGGAGCTGCACGTGTTCGTCGGCCGCGACTTCGTGGTCACGGTCCGGCACAGCGAGACACCCGACCTGGCCGTGGTGCGGCGGCGGATGGAGTCCGACCCGGACCTGCTCGCGCGCGGCCCGGAAGCCGTCCTGTACGCGATCTTCGACGCGGTCGTGGACGGTTACGCGCCGGTCGTCGCCGGGCTCCAGAACGACATCGACGAGATCGAGACCGAGGTGTTCCGCGGCGAGGCAAGCGTGTCGCGGCGGATCTACGAGCTGTCCCGCGAGGTGGTCGAGTTCCAGCGGGCGACCAGGCCGCTGATGCGCATCCTCGAAGGCCTGATCGCGGGCTTCGACAAGTACAGCATCGACGAGGAGCTGCGCAGCTACCTGCGGGACGTGACCGACCACGCGACCACGGTGGTGGAGCGGGCCGACAGCTTCCGGCAGATGCTGACCGACATCCTGACCGTCAATGCCACGCTCGTGAACCAGGCCCAGAACGAGGAGATGAAGGCCCAGAACGAGGAGGTCAAGAAGATCTCGGCGTGGGCTGCCATCCTGTTCGCTCCCACCCTCATCGGCACCGTCTACGGGATGAACTTCCGTAACATGCCGGAGCTGCACTGGTACTTCGGCTACCCGTACGCGCTCGGGCTGATGGTCGCCGTGTGCGCCGCCCTCTACGTCGTGTTCAAGCACCGCGGGTGGTTGTAGCGCCCGGGCCGGCCGCCGGGACCCGGACCGTCAGCGCCCGCGGGCGTACCGCCACGGTGAGTGCCCGTCCGGGCGCGATCACCTCCCCGTCCACCTGCCGGGGAAGCTCGGCATCCGCCCGGATCTCGACCCGGTTCGCCTGGTACCGCCGCAGCTGCCCGTCGTCGTAGCCGCTGCCGGTGACCACCCGCCGCGCCACCCGCAGCCAGCCGAGCGGATCCGCGGCGGCGAGGATGCCAACGTCGAGCACGCCGTCGTCGAGCCGGGCCGCTGGCAGCAGCCGGAACCCGCCCGGCAGCAGCCCGGCGTTGCCCACCACCACCGACCGGGCGGGCACCGGCAGCGGCTCGCGGTCATCCAGCCGGACCGTGAGCAGGCCGCGGCGGCCGGCCAGCTTCCCGGCGCCGGCGGCCGCGTAGGCGAGCCAGCCGAGCCGCTCCTTGAGCCGGGCCGGGGTGGCAGCGACGACCGCGGCGTCGAGGCCGATGCCTGCCATGGCGGCGAACGTGATCCCGTCGGCGGCGGCCAGGTCGATCCGGCGGTCCCGGCCGCCGAACCCGGCCGCCAGCGCGGCCGGCAACCGGGACGGCACGCCCAGCGCGCGGGCGGCCAGGTTGGCCGTTCCGAGCGGGATGATCGCCAGCGGCACCCCGCTGCCGGCCAGCGCCTCCGCGCAGGCCCGCACCGTGCCGTCGCCGCCGGCCGCGAAGATCAGGCCGGCGCCTGCCCCCACCGCCCCGGCCGCCAGGCCCGCGCCCGGGTCTTCGACGGTGGTCTCCACCAGCATCGGCTCCCAGCCGCTGGCCGCCGCCGCCCGCTCGCACTCGCTCCGGAACCGGGCGAGGCGGACGACCCGGGAGCGGTTGACGATGAACGCGGCGACCGGCATGGCTGGAAAGGTAACCGCCAGCGAGCGGTGACGGGGACCGGACCCGGGGTTAGGTCCTGGACGTCACCGGCACCGAACCGGAGACGGCACCGGTAGCGGGCTAGCTGCGGCGCTAGCCGTCCAGGGCGCCCGGGTCGGCGGGCACGTCGACCGCGTGCTCTTCCAGCGCCGCCAGCGGGACGACCTCCAGCGCCCGCTCATGCGTGGAAGCCAGCACCACGGGCGCGGCCACGCCGTCGTGATGTGCCCGCAGCCAGTTCGCGGCCGTGACGCACCAGCGGTCGCCAGGCACCAGCCCGGGGAACCGGAACTGCGGCACCGGGGTGGACAGATCATTGCCGATGCGGCGCTGGTGCGCCAGGAACTCGGAGGTCATCACCGCGCAGATGGTGTGACTGCCGAGGTCCTCGGGCCCGGTGCTGCAGCACCCGTTCCGGAAGAAGCCGGTCACCGGATCGTCGCCGCACGGCTCCAGCTCACCGCCCCGTACGTTTCGCTCGCCCATCCCGGCAGTATTGCCAGCCGGGGACCGCCCCGGCAAACCAGCCTCAGCCGGGGCGGCACGGCGGCCTCAGTTCGGGTGGTACGGCGAGTGCGGCAGGCCCGGGTCCGGGGCGGCCGACAGCGCCTCGAGCATCGCCGTCTCCCGTGCCAGCAGCGCCTGCTCGGCAGTCAGCCGGCGCACCGCGTCCGGCTCCGCCAGCAGCGCCTGCTGCTGCGGCAGGCCGGTCACCACCGACGCGGCCACCAGGTACGACAGCCGCACAGGGTCATCCGGGAGGTCCGCCAGGTCCGCGCCGGCGCCGGTCCGGCCCCGGCGGCCTAGCACGGCAACGTACTCGCGGAACGCGCGGGTGGTGGCCCCGGCCGCCGCGGCCGCCGCCGCCTGGTCGCCGGTCTCCTCGGCCAGCGGTTCCACCGTCCCCTGCAGGTAGGGCAGCGAGTGATCAAGCTCGCCCAGCCGGAACCGCTGGGTGCCGGCGGTGACCAGATCGAACCGGCCGTCGTCGTGCTCAATGACCCGGCGCAGGGTCGCGGTGCAGCCGATCTGGTAAAGGGCGGAGACCCCGTCCGCCCCGGTCTCCCGGCCCTTGCGGATCGCGATCACGCCGAACTGCCGTGGCTCGGGCCCGGCCAGCAGGTCCCGGACCAGCTGCCGGTACCGCGGCTCGAACACGTGCAGGGGCAGCAGCAGG